>DATFVU010000023.1:0-21205 GCA_035260145.1 Candidatus Polarisedimenticolia bacterium
GCGCGCGAGGGAAAGGGCGCGCCGCTCGAAGTCTCTGTGGCGATCCTGGAGAAGGGGCGGGAGATCGGGTCGCACGGGATTTCTGGGGCCGTCGTCGATCCGACGGCGCTGCGCGAGCTGTATCCCGACTTCGAGGCCCGCGGCTGCCCGCTCGAGAGCCCGGTCACGGACGACAGCGTCTGGTTTTTGACCGGCAAACGGAAGTTCGCACTGCCGATCGTTCCGCCGCCGCTGCGCAACCACGGCAACTACGTCGCCTCGCTGGGGAACGTGGTGCGCTGGCTGGCGCAGCAGGCCGAGGCGGAAGGGGTCGACCTGTTTCCGGGATTCGCCGCGGCCGAGCCTCTGCTCGAAGGGGATCGCGTCATCGGCGTGCGCACGGGCGACAAGGGGATCGATCGCCGTGGCGCGAAGAAGGCGAACTACGAGCCGGGAATCGACATCCACGCCAAGGTCACGGTCCTGGGGGAGGGACCGCGCGGGACGCTCACCAAGGTGCTGGTGAACCGCTTCCGCCTGGACGAGGGGCGACAACCTCAAGTTTACGCCGTCGGGATCAAGGAGGTCTGGGAATGCCCGAAGGGGAGTCAGCCGCCCGGACGCGTGATCCACACGATGGGCTTCCCGCTCGATCGAGAGACCTTCGGCGGCGCCTTCATCTACAACATGGCGAACGACCTGCTCGACATCGGGCTGGTGGTCGGGCTCGACTATCGAAACCCGCGCCTCGACCCGCACGCGCTGTTCCAGCGACTCAAGACCCATCCCGCGATCGCCCCGATGCTCCAGGGGGGAAAGATCCTGTCGTACGGCGCCAAGGCGATCCCCGAGGGCGGGATCTACGCCATGCCGCGGCCGTACCTTTCGGGCTGCCTGATCGCCGGCGATTCCGCCTCGATGCTGAACGCGATGCGCCTGAAGGGAATCCACACCTCCATGAAGGCCGGCATGCTGGCGGCCGAAGTGATCCTGGAGGCGCTTGTGGCCTCCGACACGTCGGCGGCGTTTCTGTCGCGCTACGAGAAGCGCTTCCGCGACTCGTGGGCTGGACGGGAGCTGTGGAAGGTGCGCAACTTCCACGCCGGTTTCCGCGGCGGCTTCGTGCCGGGGCTCATCCACTCCGCCCTGCAGATGGCGACGGGCGGGCGCGGGCTGCGCGACCCGCTTCCCTCGGAGCCGGGGCACACGCGGATGCGGACCCTGCGCGAACAGTTCCATGGCGCGCCGCCGGGACCGGACGAGGTGGTGCCGCGATACGACAACCCTCTGATGATCGACAAGCTGACCGACGTGTTCCATTCCGGCACCAAGCACGACGAGGACCAGCCGGTCCACCTGCTGGTTTCCGACACGTCGATCTGCGAGACGCGCTGCGCGCAGGAGTACGGAAACCCCTGCCAGCATTTCTGCCCCGCGGCGGTCTATGAAATGGTGCCGAAGGAGGGGGGCGGCCGTCGGCTTCAGATCAACGCCAGCAACTGCGTCCATTGCAAGACCTGCGACATCATGGATCCCTACCAGATCATCACCTGGGTCCCCCCCGAGGGGGGCGGCGGCCCCGAATACGTCAAACTCTGAGACGGTCAAGCGTCCCGAGGAGGGCCGATGATCGAGCCGCACATACCTCTGTACCTGACCCTGGCGTTTCTTCTTGTGGCCGGGAACGCCTTCTTCGTCGCCGCCGAGTTCGCCATCGTCAAGGTCCGCACGACCCGCATCCAGGAGATGGTCTCCTCGCGTCTTCCCGGCTCGCGGCTGGCGCACGAGGTCGTCAGCAATCTGGACCAGTACCTGTCGGCCTGCCAGCTCGGGATCACCATGGTCAGTCTCGGTCTCGGCTGGGTGGGGGAGGAGGCGTTCACCGGCCTGCTCCTGCCGCTGCTGGCGGATCGCGGCCCGTACGCCGTCGTCACCGCGCGCACGCTCGCCGCCGCCCTGGCGTTCGCCATCATCACGGCCCTGCACATCGTCCTGGGAGAGTTGGTCCCGAAGCGCGCCGCGATCCGCCGCCCCGGCCGCATGGCCCGCGTGGCGGCGCCGATCCTGATGGCGTTCAATCGCATCTTCTATCCGGCGCTCTGGCTTCTGACGAAGAGCGCCGACGGGATCCTGGCGCTGATGGGGATCCGCGGACACGAGGAACCGGGCCTGTCCGAGGAAGAGCTGCGCTTCCTGTTCGCCGATTCGCTCCGCAAGGGAGTCATCACTCCGAGCGAGGCGGAGATCATGGTGCGCGCCACGCGCTTCGCCGATCGCACGGCCCGCGACGTCATGGTGCCGCTCGATCGCGTCGTCACCTGGTCGTTCAACCGTCCCATGGAGGAGAACATCGCCCTGGCCCGCGCTGAGAAGCACACGCGCTACCCGGTGCACGACCCGCATCGCAACGACCTGATCGGCGTCATCAATCTGAAGGGGCTGGCGCTCTACAGCGACAAGGACGCCCAGGACGCCGGGGTCGTCAAGGAGCTGTTGCGCGTCCCGGAGGATCGCCGCATCGACGCCGTCCTGAAGGAGATGCGGAGACGGCGCCTGCACATGGCGGCGGTCGTCGACCGCAGCAACAAGGCGATCGGCATCCTGACCATGGAGGACATCATCGAAGAGATCTTCGGGGAGATCGAGGACGAGTTCGAGAGCGCCCCCCCGTCTCAGCCGACCGGCCCGCAGGGGCAGGGGCCCGCGGCGCATGGCGCCCGGTGAGAAGCCCCGCCCTCCTCGCGTGCTCTCTGGCGGCGTGCCTGCTGGCCTGCGGACACGAAGAGTCAAAGCCCGGCCGCGTGGCGCCCTCGACCGACGTAGCGGCGAATGGGGCGCGCGGCAGGGTCGTCGTCTTCGGGATCGACGGCGCCGACTGGCAGGTGATCGAGCCCCTGGTCGCGGCCGGCCGCCTGCCGCGGTTCAAGCGGCTCATCGAGGAGGGGACCACCGGCACTCTCCTGTCGATGGAGCCGTCCGCCTCCCCCTCGCTCTGGACGACGGTCGCCACGGGAGTTCGTCCGGAGCGTCACGGCATCCATGGCTTCGTGGTCGAAGGGGGCGGCGGGCCGGGTGACGCCATCCACGTGGAGGGGCGGGGAGGGCCCGCGGGACGCCGGGCGGAGGTCCATCCCGTGACCAGCTCGATGCGCCGCGCTCCGGCGTTCTGGAACATCCTGCCGCGCCACGGGCGCAAGGTGGGGGTCGTCGGCTGGCTGGTCACCTGGCCGGCGGAGGAGACGAACGGCTTCATCGTCTCGTCCTACCTCCCGTACATCTACAACTGGTCGACGGGGCGCCCGTTGAAGGGGACCATCGTACCGGGCATCCCGAGGCAGACCTTCCCCGAGTCGCTGATCGGGTCGCTGGACGCCGACAAGGTGAAGCCGGGCGACATCCCGAAGGAGATGGTCCGGAGGTTCTACGATCCGGATCGGGCGCGATCGCTATCGAAGGACGACCAGGCGTGCGTCGAAGGGTTCCTGTGGAGCCTCGCCTGCGACGAGACGTACCGCCGCATCGGCCTGAGGCTCTTCGGCGACTACCCGGTCGATCTGTTCGCCATCTATTTCGGCGGGGTGGATGTCGCCTCGCACCGCTTCTGGAAGTTCGCGCACCCGAGCGCCCTCGACTATCACGTCGGCCCGGAGGAGGCGACGGTTCTCGGGCGCGTGATCGAGGCCTACTACGTCTACGTGGACGAGTTGCTGGGAGAGTACATGGAGCGCATCGGCCCCGACACGACGCTGGTCGTGCTCTCCGATCACGGTTTCAAACCGGTGCTGTTCCCGGGTCAGCCGGCGACGTCCGGGCACCATCGGATGGAGGGGATCATCGCCCTGTACGGGCGGGGCGTACGTCACGGCCACCGGATCGAAAGGGCCGGGCTTCTCGACGTCCTGCCGACGCTCCTGTACCTGCTCGACGTTCCGCTCGCACGGGATCTCGAGGGGAAGGCGCTCGAGGACGCGCTCGACGTGGAGTTCGTGCGCCGTCACCCGATGTCGTTCGTCGAGACCTACGGCGCGCCGGAGCACGCCGTCGAGCCGGATCAGTCCGAGGTCGACCGGAACGTCCTGGAGAGGCTGCGCTCGCTCGGCTATATCAATTGAATCCTTGCGGGCCGGACCGCCTCAGTGGGTCGGGAAGCGCCAGCCCATGCCGAACGACAGCTCGGTGAAGGCGAAATTCTCGCCGTTCGAGTACACGTCGCCGCTTCCCTCGAAAAAATTTCCGCGCAGCTCGGCCCGGAAATAGGCCACCCTGCCGATAAAGAACCGGGCGCCGCCTCCGACGGCCAGGACCAGATCGGTTTCGTCCCCCAGGGCCGGGGAGGAGTCGTCCGAGAACACGAAGCCGCCGCCGGCGGTGAAATAGGGAACGACCCCGTGCGAACTGAAATTGTGGACGTAGGCGACCTGCAGGTTCGTGGTGTCGACATACTCGCCGGGGAAGACCGCGTCGTCCGCCCTGACGGTGTCGAACACGAACTCGATTTCGTTCGTCGGATTGTACAGGTAGCCGAACCGGAAGCCGAACCCGAAATCGTCCTCGAGCCCTGACTTGTCCTGGAACATGAAGAAGGGGAAACTGAAATTGAATTCGTAGCCGGTCCTGAAGCCTCCCGCGTAGCGGGGCGGCGCGGCCCATGCGGCCGGGACGCAGAGCAGACAGACGGCGAGGACGCACAGCGCGGGCGGCAACCGTTTCAGGCTCATCGTTCGTCTCCCGGACGCGCCATACGACCCCCGTGAAGCGGGCGCGTTGACCCCATTTTTGCACGCGTGCTATAGTTCGGCCACTCGCATTGGGGCGTTAGCTCAGCTGGGAGAGCGCGAGGCTGGCAGTCTCGAGGTCGGGGGTTCGATCCCCCCACGCTCCACCAATCGCCTCGGATCTACTTCTCCGGATACAGCTTCTCGAATTCGGGCTCGCCGCGCAGGATGGCGAGATCGGGGTCGCGCCGTGCCCAGTCGGCGTCCTTGAAGCCGTTGCGCCAGGCCTTGGAGAGGGCGTCGAGCGCTTCGGCCTTCTTGTGCATCAGGCAGAGGGCGCACGCCGCGTTGTAATGAACCATCGCCTCGTTGGGGCGCAGGAGCATGGCCAGATTGGTCTCGCGGACCGCGTCTTCCTGGCGCCCCTCCATGGCGTACCACGTCCCCACCAGGATCCTGGCCCGCGCGTCCTCCGGCACCTGACGGAGGTGCCCTTCCATGGCCTGGATGCCGCGATGTCGGATGTTTCGCAGCGCCTCGTCCTTCCCGAGCGCTCCCAGGGAATTCATGATCGGGACGTAGACGTTGTAGTCGGTGCCGCTCGATTCGATCGCCTCGTCCGCGACGTTGGCGACCTCCTGGTATTTCCCCGAGGCGTACAGGCCGCGCAGCAGCAGGTAGTAGGCCCCCTCGCAGTCGCGCTTGCGAGCGATGACGTTGCGCACGATCGCCGTCATCTCGTCGTACTGCCCCTTGGCGTAGAGGATCCAGGCCTGCGCCACCATCACCTCCGGCACGTCGGGCTGCAGCTCCATGGCGCGCTCGGCGGCGGCGCGGGCCCGATGGATCCAGACGTCTTCGCGGGAATAGTGGGCGTGGTAGTAGGCGCAGGCGTTGGCGATGGCCGCGAAGGCCAGCGCGAAGTTCGGATCCTGGGTCACCGCGTTCTCATACATCTGCAGCGCGAACTCGAGGTCCTGCCGCGTCAGCCGCCGGGCGTAGCTGCGTCCGCGCAGATAAAGATCGTAGGCCTGCAAGTTGTCCGTCGGCTTCGCGGCGAGCGCCTCCTGCTCCTGGGGGGAGAGCTGGATGCGCAGCGCCGCGGCGATCTTCTGGGCGATCTCGTCCTGCACCTCGAAGATGTCTTTCATCTCGCGATCGTAGCGCTCGGACCAGAGCGGGAAGTCGGTGTGCGTGTCGACCAGCTGGGTGGTGATGCGCAGGCGGCTGCCCGCTCGGCGCAGGGTGCCGGCCAGCACGTAGGAGGCGCCGAGCTGCTGGCCGATCTGCGACGGGGTCACCGCCTTGTCGCGATAGACCAGTACCGTGGGGCGGGAGAACACCTTCATGCCTTTGATCTTCGACAGCTCGGTGATGATGTCCTCGGTGATGCCGTCCCGGAAGTACTCGTCCTCCTTCACGCCGCTCAGGTTCTCGAAGTAGAGGACCGCGATCGACTTCTCGGACGACCGCTCGGCCCCCTTCGAGTCGGACAGCGTCTTCCGTTGTCCCGAGTCGATGTCGCGCTTCAGACGTAGCAGATCGGTCTTCAGCTCGGTGGCCGTCTGGTAGCGGAGGTTCCGGTCCTTTTCCAGCGCCTTCTCGAGCAGGCGCCCCAGGGCCGCGGGCATCTTCGGGTTCGCCTCGGAGAGGGGGCGCGGCGGCCGGTTCAGAATCGCCTCGAACACGACCGGCTGCGTGTCTCCCGGGAAGGGAAGCTGCCCCGTCGCCATCTGGTAGAGCACCGCCCCCAGGGAGAAGAGATCGGTGCGCGCGTCGGTCAGCTGGCCGCGGGCCTGCTCGGGAGACATGTAGTAGACCGTTCCGAACACCGTGCCTGCCACCGTCAGCTGACCCGACTTGAGCAGGCTCGCGGTCGGCGAGGCCGAGCTGTCGCGATCCGTGGCAGCGCCCGAAGCCCCCATCTTCGCGAGGCCGAAATCCAGGATCTTCAGCTGGCCGCGCGAATTGATCATCAGGTTCACCGGTTTCAGATCCCGGTGCACGATCCCCTTCGAGTGAGCCGATTCCAGTGCGTCGGCGATTTGAATCCCCAGATCGAGGAGCTCGCCGACCTCGAACGCCTGGCGCCCGATGCGCTGCGCGAGCGTCTCCCCCTCGAGCAGTTCCATCACGATGAAATGCCGCCGATCGTGCTCCTCGATGGAATGGACCGTGCAGATTCCCGGATGGTTCAGCGAGGAGGCCGCCCGCGCCTCCCTCTGGAAGCGCTCCAGGATGGAGGGATCGTGCTCCATCTCATCTGTGAGGAATTTGACCGCGACGCGTCGACCGAGCTGGCCGTCCTCCGCTTCGTAGACCACCCCCATGCCGCCCGAGCCGAGCTTGCGCAGAATCCTGTAGTGCGAGACGGTGCTGCCGACCTGGACCTCCATCGCCGAGACGTCCTCCGTGTCCTATCGCCGGCGGGCCATCTGCGCCGCGAACGCCGATTTGAGCGGGGATAGGTGCCCGGACTATACGCTGGGCGGGGATTCCCTGGCAAACGGACGGTTAGTCGCCTTCGAAGATCTTCTTCTTGTGTTTGGGCGGGCGCGTGCGCTTGTCCGCGTGTCTCTGGTGCGGCTTGCGCGGCAGCGGCAGCCGCACGCCGGGCAGGCCTTTGACACGGCGCGTGCGGCGGGGCTTGGGGACCGGCATGCGAGCGAAGGGGCGGGCGACCTACCGGTGGCCGTTGGCGGCGGCGGCGCGCGGCTTGGAGCGCTCGCGGCGCTTCTGAACCCGCTCGCGTACCCGGGCGCGCCTCGCCTCGCCCGGTATCGCCTCGGCGCGCGCCAGGACGATGGAGCACAGGACCGCCTCGAGCACCTCTCCGACCTCGCGCACGAAGGTGAACTTCATCTGCTTGCGGATGTGATCGGGGATGTCGACCAGGTCCTTCTCGTTGCGCGACGGCAGCACCACCGTGGTGATTCCGGCGCGCCGCGCCGCCAGGATCTTCTCTTTGATGCCGCCGACCGGCAGCACCTTGCCGCGCAGGGTGATCTCGCCGGTCATGGCGATGTCGTGCCGCACGGGGCGCTGCGACATCAGGGAGGCGAGGGCGGCGATGATGGTCACTCCGGCCGACGGCCCGTCCTTGGGGATGGCTCCCGCCGGCACGTGGATGTGGATGTCGGTCTTCTCGAACAGCGGCTCCTCGATCTCCAGCTCCTTGGTATGCGCCTTCACGTAGGTCAGCGCCGCCTGGGCCGACTCCTTCATGACGTCGCCGAGCTGCCCGGTGATCGATAGCAGGCCGTTCCCCTTCATCTTGCTGGCCTCGATGAACAGGATGTCGCCGCCGGCCGAGGTCCAGGCCAGACCGGTCGACACGCCGACCTCGTCGGTGCGCTCGGCGACCTCCGGGATGAAGATGATCGGCCCCAGGAACTCCTGCAGGTCCCGCACGTCCACGCTGCGGGGGCGGCTCTTGCCGACCGCGACGTCCTTCGCCACCTTCCGGCAGACCGTGGCGATCTGCTGCTCCAGCTTCCTGAGCCCCGAGTCGGCGGTGTAGCCGCGGATGATCTCCTTCAGGGCCTCCTCGGTGAAGGTGACGTGATCCTTCGCCAACCCGTGCTCGACCACCTGCCGCGGGATCAGATACTGGCGGGCGATGTCGAGCTTCTCCTCCTCGACGTACCCGGGCAGATGCAGGATCTCCATGCGGTCCCGCAGCGGATCCGGGATGGTGTCGAGCCGGTTGGCGGTGGTGATGAACATGACGCGCGACAGATCGAACGGCAGATCGAGATAGAGATCGGTGAAGGTGTTGTTCTGCTCCGGATCGAGGACCTCGAGCAGGGCCGAGGCCGGATCGCCCCGGAAGTCCATGCCGATCTTGTCCACCTCGTCGATCATGAACAGGGGATTGCGGGAGCCGGCGCGCCTGAGGCTCTGGAGGATCTTGCCCGGCATGGCGCCGACGTAGGTGCGACGATGCCCGCGAATCTCCGCCTCGTCGCGCATGCCGCCCACGCTCATGCGCACGAACTTCCTCCCCAGGGCTTCGGCGATCGACTTTCCGAGGGACGTCTTGCCGGTCCCGGGAGGCCCGTAGAAGCAGAGGATCGGGCCCTTCATGTCGTTCTTGAGCTGGCGCACCGCCAGGAACTCCAGGATGCGGTCCTTCACCTTCTCCAGATCGTAGTGGTCCCGATCCAGGATGCGGGAGGCGTCCTTGACGTCCAGGCGGTCCACGGTCATGGTGCTCCAGGGGAGCGACGCCAGCCAGTCCAGATAGGTGGTGATGACGTTGTACTCCGCCGAGGCGGGGTTCACCATCTCGAGGCGGCCCAGCTCTTTTTCCGCCTCCTTCTTCGCGTCCTCGGGCAGCCCGGCCTTGTCGAGCTTTTCGCGCAGATCGCGCACCGCGGCGGCGGTGTCGCTCTCCTCTCCCAGCTCCTTCTTGATGACCTTGAGCTGCTCGCGCAGGAAGAACTCGCGCTGCGCCTTGCGGATCTCGTCCTCGGTCTGCTCCTTGATCTCCTGGCCCGCCTTGGCCTGCCCGATCGACTTCTCGATCAGGCGGATCGCCACCTTCAGCCGGTCGATCGGCGTGATGGTCGTCAGGATCTCCTTCTTCTCCTCCAGCTCGAAGTTCAGGTGATTGGCGATCTGGTCGGCCAGGTTCCCCGGCCCCGACAGGTTGTTCTTGATCAGGTTCAGGATCTCACCCGGGACGCGCGGGTCGAGCTGGATCAGGTTCTCGAGGAGGTGCAGGGCGTTGCCCATCAGCATGTTCGCCTCCATCGAGTCCTCTTCCTTCTCGTCGATGCAGGCGACCCGGGCCCTGAGGTACGGCTCGGTCTGGTTGTAGGCCGCGACCTTGAAGCGCCGCAGCCCCAGCAGGATGATCTGGATGGTGTTTCCGGAGACGTTGATCTTGTTGACCAGTCGGGCCGCCACGCCGATGGTGGACAGCTCCTCGATCGGAGGGACGTCGATGGAGGAGGACTTCTGCACGACCAGGCCGATGATCGATTCCGGCTCCATGTCGCGGATCAGGTTGAGATTCTTCTTGCGGACCACCTGGAGGTTGACCACCATCTGAGGGAAGACGACGGTGGAGGCCAGGGGAATGATCGGCAGCTCGGCCGGGATGTCGCAGGCGAGCAACTCTCCCTGCGCCCGCAGCCCGGCGGCCGCGATCTTCTCGGCGGTGCTCTTGTCGAGCGACCGGTCGGCCGATCGGTCGGAAGCGCTCTTCTTGTTGCCCGGTCCGCTCATGATCCCGCCCCCGATCCGCCGCCGTCCGACCCGATGCCGCTCAGTCCCTGCGACCGTCGGCGAAGAAGCGGTACGCGAGGATCTTGTAGATCAATTTCGCCGCCAGGAAGTCGGGCGCGACGTCGTCGCCCAGGGGCCGCAGCTCGTTCACGTCGAAGCCGACCAGCCGCTTCTTCCTGCACACCCCCCGGATGAAGGCCAGGGTGTCGTACCAGCCCGGCCCTCCCGGCTCGGGTGTTCCCGTGGCCGGCATGATCGCCGGGTCGAAATAATCGACGTCGATCGTAAGGTATATCGCATCCGTCAGGCGGTCAACCAATTCCAGCGCCCTTTCCGGGCGGCCCACGAAGTCGCGCGCCGGCACGACCATGAGGTCCTTGGCCCGGATGAGGTCCCGCTCCTCCCGGGAGATGCTGCGAATACCTATTTGAAGACTCGGCAGGCGCCCCGCGAAGTGATACATGGCGCAGGCGTGGCTGAAGTCCGAGCCCTCATAGGTGGACCTCAGATCGCCATGGGCGTCGAACTGGATGACCGAGAGCTTCGGGTATTTCCGGTGATAGGCCTTGATCGCCCCGACGGCGACGCTGTGCTCCCCGCCGACGACCACCACCATCTTGTCCTTGTCGAGGTACCGGGCCGTGGCCTCCTCCACCTTGCGCGTCATCACCTCGGGAGGGTCGTCGTTCCCCGAGACGGCGGGCGCGCTGTGGATGCCGATGGTGTAGGGGTCGCAGTCGAGCTCGTCGTCGTACAGCTCCATGAACCGGGAGGCCTCGATGATCGCCTCGGGCCCCTTCGCCGTTCCCTTCATGTAGGAGGCGGTGCGGTCGTAGGGGACCGGGAGGATGACCACCTTCGCCCCCTCGAGCGAGGCGCTCGTCTCGTCGAGGCCGCCGAAATTCAGGGGTAGCTCGGGATGGAGGGTCATGGTCGTCAGGGGATGAGGACCGCGGCGGTCACCACGGTGGTCCAGCGGCCTCTCTTGTCGCCGACGGCCGACTGGCAGGTGTTCATGGTCCTGTAGATCTCGCCGCTGATCTTCCAGATCTCCTTGCGCTCGTCGTACGAGGTCTCCGGATCGAACTCGACGCCCCTGACCGTCGCCAGCATCTGGGCCGCCAGGTCCTCGGCGTAGTCCCCGGCGACCGTCTCGGTCTGCCCGAAGGAATGGTGCTCGCTGAGATAGCCGTGGCCGCCCCGTTTGCCGGGGATGGCGATGCCGATCGAGGAGGCGCACAGACGGTGCGGCTCGTTGGTCTCGGCCTGGCTCATGACGCAGAAGACCACCTCGCCGGCCCGGAGATACTTGAGCCCCTCCTTCTTGGAAATGATCTTGCAGCCCGGAGGGAAAATGCTGCTGACGCGGACGATGTTGAAGTGGGCGATGCCGGCATCGCGCAATGCCATCTCGAACGAGTTGAGTTTTTCCCTGTGCCGGCCGACACCCTTGGTCAAGAACATCTTCTTCGACACGAACATCGCGACCCTCGCGCTGACGATTGGTTGTTAGGTTAGGACAGTCCGCGGCGATTTATAACACAAAGACTCGGCGGGAGATCAATGTAAAAAGAGGCGGGAAAAGACTTAGGCCGGCCGGCGGGCGGCCGGCGCGCCCTTACCTGCGGCCTTTGGGCGGCCTCATGACCTGCTGGATGGCGCCGCGCAGCGCCTCGTAGGCGATCCGCTCGGCGTAGGGCTCCGGCGTCTTGCCGTCGACGTCCACCACCTGCACCGTCTCGCCGGTCACCAGGAGGACGCCGCGCCCGCGGCCCGCCGCGGAGGTCAGGCCGGCCTTGCTGATCGGCCTCAGGAAGACCACGTATTCGTTCCCCGGCACGAACACGGTCAGCCCGGCGACCCGTCCGAGGTCGCTGACGCCCCTGTCGGGCGTCCCGGCCTGACTGAACGTGAACTTCACCGGTCCACCCCCCTTGAGGTAGTCGCTCACCTCGAAGGTGTAGGCGGTGGCCGGGAGAGGCCTCCCCTTGAAGTCGACCGTGGTGGTCCAGGCGCTCACGCAGCGGCCGCGGAAGATCCGGTCGGCGCTTTTGGTCAGCTCCGCGACGGAGAAGGACGCCCCCATCAGGAGGGGGGAGAGGCCGAGCACGACGAGAGTGCCGGCGGCGCTGCGCGGCGAGATGGCGTGCCGGGGGACCATGCTGGAATTTAGGAACAGGAAGGCGAGTCCGTCAAGCTCGATCGCCCGTCCAAAGGGGCACTTGACAGGACTTGCGACCGGGGACTAGCGTCAGGTATCCATCAGCGAGCGGGGGGCAAAATGACCACTTCCAAGGAGGCACGTCACGAGGGATCCTGCCTGTGCGGCCGGGTGCGCTACCGCATCGAGGGCCCGGTCGGCAACATGTCGAACTGCCACTGCACCGACTGCCGCAAACACAGCGGCGCCGCTTTTATCTCGTTCGTCGAGGCTCCCAAGAAGGCGTTCGCCTACACCAAGGGGGCGGATCTGCTCCAGACCCACCAGGCCGAGTCGGGGACCAAGCGCAGCTTCTGCCGCAACTGCGGCTCGAGCCTGGTCTGCTACGTCGACAGCGACGACCTGATCGAGATCTGCGCCGCCACCCTCGACACGCCCCTCAGCCTGCGCCCCGAGTACCACATCTACGTGCGCAGCAAGGTCTCCTGGTTCGACATCCAGGACGGCAAGCCGCAGCACCAGGCGACGAGCCTGAAATAGCTTCGAGAAATTGGCGAGGAGAGCAGACGGCGGGCTCGCTGCGGTGATCGCAGGGAGCCCGCCGCAGCTCAGAGTTGGCTAGTTCTTCGCGTACTTGACGCCGCAGCCGAAGGCCTTGGTCTCGGCCACCTGGATCGGCTTGCCGGCGGAGAGGGAATCGAGGGCGGCGGCGAAGTCGCGCGCCTTCACCTTGTCCTGCTCGAGCGAATCGTCGACGCGGCCGCGATACACCAGCTTGCCGGCGGAGTCGAGCAGGAAGATGTGCGGCGTGACCTTCGCCCCATAAGCCTTCGCGGTCGCCTGGGTCTCATCGAGCACGTACGGGTAGGGGAAGTTCTTGCTCTGCGCCCTCTTCACCATGAACTCGAAGCCGTCGCCGGGGACGATCTTCGGATCGTTCGAGTTGATGGCGACGAAGCCGATCCCCTTGCCCTGATATTCCTTCGCGAGTCCGATGAGCCGGTCCTCGTATCCCTTCGAATAGGGGCACTCGTTACAGGTGAAGATGACGGCGGTTCCCTTCTCCCCCTTGACGCTCGCGAGCGAGTACGCCTTGCCGTCGGTGCCTTTCAGGTTGAAATCCGCCCCATTGGCGCCGATGGCCAGCTCATCGGCCAGGGCGAAGGAAGAGAACTGAAATCCGACAGCCAGCACGGCTGCGACAGCGGCGGCGGTGGTACGGCGCATGGGGCATGCCTCCTAGAGAGATGTGAGACTTCAGCAGGGGAGCGTCATTCTACCTCAGGGACGGGGACAGGGCGACCATGCGGCCGCCTTCACAGGCGCAGGCGTCGCAGGCGCAGGGCGTTGCCGATGACGCTGACCGACGACAGGCTCATGGCGGCGCCGGCGAGCATCGGGCTCAGGAGAAGACCGAGGATCGGATACAGGATGCCGGCCGCGATCGGGACGCACAGCACGTTGTAGGCGAAGGCGAAGAACAGGTTCTGGCGGATGTTGCTCAGGGCGGCGCGGCTCAGCCGGATGGCGCGCACGATCCCTCGCAGGTCACCCTTCACCAGGACGATCCCGGCGCTCTCGATCGCCACGTCGGCGCCCGTCCCCATGGCGATCCCGACGTCGGCCTGCGCCAGCGCCGGGGCATCGTTCACGCCATCGCCCGCCATCGCCACGACCTGCCGTTGTGACTGGAGCGCCTTCACGATGTCCGCCTTTTGCGCCGGGAGGATCTCCGGACGCACGTCGTCGATGCCGAGACGTCGGGCCACCGCCTCCGCGGTCGCGCGCTGATCTCCCGTGGCCATGACCACGCGCACCCCCATCGAGTGGAGGTCACGCAGCGCCTCGGGGGTCGACGACTTGATCGGGTCCGCCACGCTCAGGAGTCCGGCGGGACGGCCGTCGACGGCGACGAACACGACCGTCTGCCCCTCCCGGCGAAGCGCCTCGGCACGCTGGAACAACGGGCCCTCCGGGGCCATTGCGGCGGCCGAGACCCCGACCTTCCCCATCAGGTCCGGGCTGCCGACCGCCACGCGGCGCCCGCCGACGACACCGACCACGCCGGATCCCGTGGACGATACGAAATCAACGACGTCCTGAAGAGCGATCCCGCGCCGGCGCGCCTCCTCGACGACGGCCGCGGCCAGGGGATGCTCGCTGGCGCGCTCCACGGAGGCCGCGAGGCGGAGAAGCTCATCCTCCGGGAATCCTGTCGCCGCCACGAGCGCCACGACGCGCGGCTTCCCCTCGGTCAGGGTGCCTGTCTTGTCGACGACCAGCGTGTCCACCTTTTCCAGCCGCTCCAGCGCCGAGGCGGATCGGACGAGAATTCCCGCCAGGGCCCCTCGTCCCGTCGCGACCATGATCGACATCGGCGTCGCCAGTCCCAGGGCGCACGGGCAGGCGATGATCAGGACCGACACCGCGCTGACGATGGCGTGCGCCAGGCGCGGCTCGGGGCCGACCAGGATCCAGGCGAAGAAGGCGAGCGCCGCGACCGCGATCACGGTCGGAACGAACCAGGCCGACACGGCGTCCGCGAGGCTTTGAATGGGCGCCCGGCTGCGCTGCGCCTCGCCAACCATGCGCACGATCTGCGCCAGAAGAGTGTCGGCGCCGACGCGCTCGGCGCGCATCACGAGTCCCCCCGTGCCGTTCACCGTGCCGCCGATCAGCCGGTCGCCCGGTCCTTTCTCGGCCGGCATCGGCTCTCCCGTGATCATCGATTCGTCAACGTTGCTTCGCCCCTCGAGGACCGCTCCATCCACCGGGACTTTCTCACCCGGACGGACGCGCAGGCGATCGCCCGGAACGACGCTCTCGAGCGGGACGTCCTCCTCCCGCCCGTCGTCCGAGAGCCGCCGAGCCGTGCGCGGCGCCAGGGCGAGGAGCGCGCGAATGGCGGCGCCGGTCCGACTGCGCGCCCGCAGCTCGATCACCTGGCCGAACAGCACCAGGACGGTGATCGCCGCCGCGGTCTCGTAGTAGACGCCGACCACGCCGTTGTGCGTTCGAAGCGTCGGGGGGAACAGACCCGGGAACAGGGTCGCGACGACGCTGTAGAGGTAGGCGACGCCCGTGCCGAGGGCGATCAGGGTGAACATGTTGGGGCTGCGGTTGACGATCGATGCCCAGCCGCGCTCGAAGAACGGCCAGCCGCAGTACAGGACGACAGGGGTCGCGAGGGCGAGCTGGATCCAGGACATGAGTTGGCCCGCCGCCTCGTGCCGGGCCGCGAAGTGGGGAATCATCTCCGACATCCCGATCAAGAGAAGCGGCAGGGTCAGGACGAAGCCGATCCAGAAACGACGCCGCATGTCCCGAAGCTCGGTGTCGTCCTCCGCTTCCGCGGTCGGCGTGAGAGGCTCGAGGGCCATGCCGCAGAGAGGGCAGGCGCCCGGCCGATCCCGCACGATCTGCGGATGCATCGGGCAGGTGTATTGAACGGGAGTACGTGCGGGGGACGGACGTGCCGGCGGCGGCGAAGTGCCACCATGGCCCTCGTGCATACGCGGGCCCGAGCCGGGCGCCGCGGCGTACTTCGCCGGATCGGCGCGAAACAGATTCAGGCAGCCGTCGCAGCAGAAAAAGTAGGTCGTGCCGCCGCGCTCGAGCTTCGCCGACGCGCGCGCGGGATCGAGCTGCATCCCGCAGACCGGGTCTCTTGTCAGCGCCATTTCTCGTAGAGGGCCGTCTGGCGACTGGTCAGAGGAACCGGCCGCCCGTTGATCATGAGGTGGCGCAGACGCGCGAGCGGCTGCAGAGGATCCCCATCGGTCGCGATCAGATCCGCGTCGAGGCCCGGCCGCAGGCTGCCGATCCGATCCGACACGCCGAAGATCCCGGCCGGATTGATCGTGATGGCCCGGATCGCCTGCTCCCACGGCAGGCCGTACGCCACCGCCAGCCCCGCCTCGTACGGCAGCATCCGGGCGTTCAACGTCTCGCCGCTCTGGATGGCGATGACAACACCGGCCCGCTGCAGGCGCGCGGCGTTGTCGTAGATGGCGCCCAGGGTTTCCACGCGATCCGGCTGCACCGTGATCGGCCCGACCACCACCGGGATCTTCCGGGCCGCCAGGAGATCGGCGACCTTGTACGCCTCGGTGCCGTGGCTGATGATCAGCCTGAGCTTGAACTCGTCGGCGAGCCGCAGGGCGGTCAGGATGTCGTCCACGCGGTGGGCCCGGGCGAACACCGGGACCTTCCCCTGCAGGGCCGGCAGGAGCGCCTCCATCTTGAGATCGCGCTCCGGCGCCGTGGGCGGCCCCGCATCCTTGTCGGCTCCGGAGGACTTGCTCTTCGAGGCGGGCTTCGTCGAGGAGCTCTTCGTCTCGTACTCCGTCCACTTCGCCTGATAGTTCCGCGCCTTCGTGAAGGCGTCGCGCACCACCGCCGCGACCCCCATGCGCGTGGCCGGGCTCTGGTGCCGTGTTCCGTAGCGTCCCTTCGGCGGCTCGCCGAAGTTGATCACCAGAGCCGCCCCTTCCTTCACCAGCACCCGATCGGGCGTGTCGCCGTCGAGATGCACGATGGCGCCGCTTCCGGAGAAGACGTCCCCCTCGCCGGGGGCGGCGAAGGCGTCCGTGATGCCGTGCAGGCGCGTGACCGGGATCAGCTCGCTCTCCGTGTAATAGGAGTCGAGGGCGCGCAGCTGCGGGACGACCGGGTCGGTCCCCTCGTCCTCGTCCCGCATCACCTGGACGAGATCGATCTCCGCCAGGCCCAGGTGCGTGTATGACTCGATGAAGCCGGGCAGGATCCACTGACCCTTCGCGTCGATCACGGTGGCCCGCGCCGGCGGTTTCAGGCCGGCGCCCACCTCCTTGATCTTGCCGTTCTCGACCACGACCGTCCCGTTGTCGATTGCCGGCCCGGCCATGGTGAGGACGCGCCCCCCGGTGATGGCATAGAGCCCCGAATCGTTCAGGGGATCGGACGGCGGGACGAGAGCGGCCGGCTCAGGCGCCGACGGCCCCTTCGGCAAAGGCGGCAGAGCGGGGAGGTCTTTCGGAGTCGGGATCGTTCCGCGGTCGTAGACCAGGACACCGTCGATGAAGGTCTTCTCGACGAGCGTGTACATGTCGAGCGGATGTCGCGTGAAGATGGCGATGTCGGCGTCCTTGCCGACCTCCAGCGAGCCGATCCGGTCGCCGACGCCCAGGGCCGTGGCGGCGTTGATCGTGATCGCCTTGAGCGCGTCCTCCTCCGACAACCCGTAGCGCGCCGCCACCGCCGCCTCGTTGTAGAGGCGCTGCACCAGGTTCCCCGAGTCGGAGTGGATGCTGACGCGCACGCCCTTGCGGGCCAGGAGGGCCGCGTTGTGCGGGATCCCGTCCCAGGCCTCCACCTTGTACCCCCACCACTGGGCGAAGGTCGCGACGGCGATGTCGCGCCGGTTCAGCTCGTCGGCGATCTTGTAGCCCTCGAGACAGTGCTGGAAGGAGGCGATCTGGAAGCCGTACTCGTCGGCGATCTTCAGAAATTGAAGAATCTCGTCCTTCCTGTAGGAGTGCACGTGCGCCTTGACCCGTCCTTCGAGCAGATCGACGAGGGTGTCGAGCTTGAGATCGCGATCCGGCGCCGGGCCGCGCTCCGAGGGCTTCTTCGCCGACCAGGCGTCCCACTTGGCCTTGTAGTTGCGCGCCGCGTTGAACGCCTCGCGGAACATCGCCATGTTCCCCATGCGGGTCGCGGGGGACTTCTGGCGGTCCCCATAGACACGCTTGGGATTTTCTCCCAGCGCCATCTTCAGGCCGCGCGGCGCCCCTTCGAACACCATCCGTAAGACGTCCACACCCGGCCGCAGCTTGATCGTCTGCGCCTCGCCGCCGATCAGATTGGCGCTCCCCGGCAGGATCTGCACCGTCGTGACGCCGCCCGCGCGGGCGCGATCGAACTCGGGATCCTCCGCCCACACCGAGTCGAGCGCCCGCACCATGGAAGTCACCGGGTCCGTCGCCTCGTTCCCGTCGCTGTTCGCGTCCACCTCGGGCCAGGGATAGACCCCCATGTGCGAGTGGGTGTCGATGATGCCTGGCATCACGTAGCGGCCGGAGGCATCGATCACCGGCGCCCCCGCCGGAGCGTCGAGGCGTTCGCCGATCGCCGCGATCTTTCCGTCGCGGATCAGAAGATCGCCGCGTTCGATCGTCCCGCGCGTCACGGTCAGGAGCGTCCCGCCGCGGATGAGTGTGGCGGAGCTCGCGGCGGCGCGGGCCGGGGCCGCGGCCGTGCGGGCGGGCAGTGGAAGGAGAACGAGCGCCGTGGTCAGGGCCACGGCGCCCGCGCGGGCGGGCGTCTTCATCGAGGGCCTCCAGAGACCGCGAGTCGCGGGGGTTGACCGGACGCGGCAGGCGTCCGGCGGGGACCCCTTTGACCGAAGTTGTGAGAAAACGGGCGGGATTGTAGCATCGGGCCCCATGAGGCGATGGAGCGCGTTCATCGTCGTCGCCGTCGTGCTTCTCCTTCTCGCCGTGGCGCTCAGTCCCGGCGGCCGCGCCGGCATTGAGGCGATATCTCTCCTGCTCGACGTCTGGTCGATCACGCGGGAGAGCGAGACGTCCGGGCCTGCGCAGGCCACGATCACCTACCGGGGACCGGACGGACGGGATCGCCAGGCCGACCTGTACTGCGATCCCTCCTCCTCGCCCGGCGCGCGCCTGCTTCTCGCCCACGGCCTGGCCGAGGCGGGGAAGGACGACGCCCGGCTGCACGCCCTCGGACACGCCTTCGCGCGTCACCGCTTTCTCGTCGTGGTGCCCGATTACCCCGGAATGCGCGCCCTGAGAGTGGGCCGCGGCGATATCGACGAGGTGGCCGCGTCGATCGAGGCGGCCCGCGGCGTCTCCGACTGCCCGGCGAGCGGCACGCAGGCGGGCGCGCCGGGCGCTTCGTCGGGACCCGATCCCGCGGCGGAATTACCGACCGGGGTCGTCGGCTTCTCGTACTCGTCGGGCCCCGTGCTGCTCGCCCTCGGCCGGGAGAAAACCGCGCGCCCGCGAGACTTCGGCGTCCTGTTCGGCGGCTACGGCGACTTGATCGAGGTGGTGCGCTTCCTGACCACGGGGCGCACGCGTGACACGGGCCAGGGCGCCGGAGCGGAGGCGCTGCCGGAAGGACGCTGGATCGTCCTGCAGGCGAACGCCGACGCCGTCGCCTCGCCGGCCGACCGGGAGGCCCTGCGGGAGATCGGCCGTCTGAAACGTCAGTCCGCGGACGCCGACATCCAGGCGCTGGTGCTTTCCCTGAGCCCGCAGGGGCAGGCGATGCTCGATCTTTTCGCAAACACCGACCCCGCGCGCTTCGACGCTCTCCTGCGCGACGTCGACCCGGAGCTGCGCGCGACGCTCGAGGCGCTCTCCCCGGTGCGCAGCCTGCACCGGCCGCTCGACCTGGACCTCTTCCTTTTGCACGGGCGCTCCGACGCCGTCATCCCCTATACAGAAAGCCTGGAGCTGCGTCGATCAATTCGGACCAGCGGCACGATCCGGCTGGTCCTCCTGGGCGGGTTCCGCCACGCCCGGCCGCAGGACGAAAGCATCGGCCCGGTGTGGGAGTCGGCCCTGAGCCACCCCGCGGATTCCGCGCGCATCCTGGCGATCCTCCAGGACGTCCTGAGGCGCCGCCGGGATGGACCTTGACACCGGGCCGCCCCCATCGGCGACAATCCGACCTCGAGGAGGGGGTCCGGACATGCGGGAGGAACAGCGCGGGCTCACGCTGGAGCCCGACCGGTGCAGCCGGCACAGCGTCGGCATTCACGCCTCGCCGGCCGAGGTCTACTTCGCCCTGAGCGACGCGAAGGAGCTGTCGCACTGGTTCGTGTCGGAGGCGAGCATCGACCTGCGGCCCGGCGGCAGCTATCGCTGGGTGTTCGGAGAGGGGACCGCGGCCGCGGGCCCCGACGCCCTGGTCACTTCGGGAGAGTTCGTGACCGTCGCCCCCCAGGAATACCTGCGCATGAACACCGAGGTGGAGGGGACCGAGACTCTGCTCGAGTTCCGCCTCGATCCGTGGCGGGACGGAAGCATCCTGACCGTCTCGCACTCCGGCTTTCCCGGAGAGGAGGCATGGGACGACACCTTCCGCTCCATCGACCAGGGGTGGCAGTCGGAGATCCAGATCCTCAAGCTCTACATGGAGGCGGCGCGCGGCATGATCAGCCGATCCCGCTTCCTGGAGGCTCGGCTGCCCGGCACTCCCGAACAGATCTACGAGGCCTTCACCACCTCGGCGGGACTCTCGTCATGGCTCGCCGGGAGGGCCGCCGCCGACGCCACGCTCGGCGGAGAATTCAGGGTCGACGGCGAAGGGGTGCCGCCGATCAAGGGCCGCTTCGTCGTCTGGGATCCGGACCGGTTCCTGGTCATGACGCTCGTGGGGCAGCGACCGTCCGTCGTGCGCCTCTGGCTCGAGGAGGAGGACGCCGGCCCCGCGACCGACCTCACGCTCGAGCACCGGCTGTTCGCTCCCGATCCGAAAGGGATCGCGCCGTTCGACTGGGAGACGGCGATCGGGCGGCTCAAAGCGCGACGCTGACCCCGGCGCGCACGAACAGAATCTCACCCACCACCGTCGTCTCCCCCAGGGCGCGCCGAAACGCCTCGCGATAGATCTCCATCTGGGGCCGGTGCCGCTCGGCGGCGACGGCGGGCGGCCCGTCGAGGCGCTCCGTCTTGTAGTCGGCGATCACCAGACGGCCCCGCTCGTCCCGATAGACGAGATCGCAGGCGCCGGACCAGGTCGCTCCCGTCTCGTCGCGGAACAGGACCGGCACCTCGCGCCCGAGCAGCGGGAGCGAGGCCAGGCGCGCCGGAAGAGGCGAACGCAGGAACTCCTCGATGATCTCCGCGGTCTCGCCGACGACCCGCCGGCGCCGCTCCGGCGTGGCCTGGGCGGCGTCCTCCTCGAGCACGCGCGCCGCCGTCTGGCGGCCCAGATCGCGCAGGCGAGGGGCGTCCCGGAAATCCCAGCGCTGCAGCGCCGCGTGCACGGCGCTCCCCGCCAGGCGCGCCACCTCCCGCGCCGTTCGGGCGGCGGGCCGCGGGTCGGGGGTTGCGGCCGCGGTCTCTTCCGCGCCTCCGAGGGCGCTGGGGGAGCGCACGGGGGGGAC
>DATFVU010000024.1:0-10963 GCA_035260145.1 Candidatus Polarisedimenticolia bacterium
GGACGTCAAGTCGATCGCCTTCGACGTTCTGCGCCACCGGATCATCCTGTCCTACGAGGCCGAGGCCGAAGACGTGACCACCGAGCAGATCATCCAGAGAGTGCTCGACACCATCGAGGTGCCCTAGTTCCTATCGAACGACCGGCCCCGGGGGCCGCCCGCGCGCGCCGGCGTGTCGCGGGCGATCCGAGGGCGTGCCGGCCCGTCGGTGATCGCCAGATCCATGCTTCCCGCTGACATCCTCAAGAAGGTCCGGCGAATCGAGATCCGAACCAACCGCCTGGTCAACGAATCCCTGGCGGGGGAGTATCACTCCGTGTTCAAGGGGCGCGGCATGGAGTTCTCGGAGGTGCGCGAGTACCAGTTCGGCGACGACATCCGGAGCATCGACTGGAACGTGACGTCTCGCATGGGGCACCCCTACGTCAAGAAGCACGTGGAGGAGCGAGAGCTGACCGTGATCCTGCTGGTCGATTTTTCGGCCTCGGGCGAGTTCGGAACGAGGCGCCAGTTCAAGCGGGAGATCGAGGCGGAGATCTGCGCCATCCTGGCGTTCTCCGCGATCAAGAACAGCGACCGCGTCGGCCTCATCGCCTTCACGGATCGCATCGAGACCTTCCTCCGCCCGCGCAAGGGGAAGGATCACGTGCTGCGCGTCATCCGGGAAGTGTTGTATTTCCGCCCGCAGGGACGAGCCACCGACCTCAAGATGGCGCTGGAGTTCATGTACCGCACGATCACCAAGCGTTCGGTGATCTTCGTCCTGTCCGATTTCCTGGCGCGGGATTACGAACAGCCGCTGCGCGTGGCCTCGCGCAAGCACGATGTCATCGCGATCACGGTCACCGACCCGCGGGAGGAGAGCCTGCCGTCCATCGGTCTTCTGGACCTGGAGGATCCCGAGACGGGGGATCGGGTCCTGGTGGACTCCGCCAACCGGCGCACGCGCGAGACCTTCCGGGCATGGGGGCAGGCGCGACGATCGACCCGCGAGGCGCTGTTCCGCGCCAACGCCATCGACAGCCTGGAACTGTTCACGGATCGACCCTACGAGGCGCCTCTCATCCGCTTCTTCCACCGGCGCGCCAGGAGAATGAGCCGGTGAGCCGGGCGCGGCGGGTCCTCGCGCTGGGGGGGGCCCTCGCCGTGGCCTCGGCGCTGGCCGCGGGCGCGGCCGGCGGGCCCGAGACGCCGCCCGAGAAACCGTCGGCCCCGGCACAGATCGGCGCGGTCAGCATCGAGGCGGTCGCCGACAGAAAGACGGTGACGGTCGGAGACCCGATCACCGTCACGGTCCGCCTGGTCCACCCGCAGGACGTCCGCGTCACCTCCTTCGACCCCGAGGTCTCGCTCGGGGACCTGGCGCCTCTGGCGCGACCGTGGGCGGGGACGAAGAAGCTGCCGGACGGGCGCGTGGAGGAGACGCGCGTCCTGAAGGTGGCCCGCTATCGCATCGGCGCGTCGCGCGTCCCCTCCTTCGAGGCCACCTTCGTCGATGCGAAAGGCAAAGAGGACAAGGTGGCCACCTCGCCCGTTCCCTTCACGGTCGGGTCCATCCTGTCGGAAGGGGACGTGCGCCCGGCCGATCTGAAGAACCCTGCGATCATGGCCACCACGCCGATCTGGCCCTGGATCGCCGCGGCCGTCGCGGCGGCCGCCCTTCTGGCCCTGTGGCTGTGGCGTCGCCGGAAACGCCGGGCCGTACCCCGGGTCACGACTCCCGCGGCTCCGCCGCGCCCGGCGCACGAGATCGCCTATGCGGAGCTGGAGCGTCTTCTGTCGTCGGGTCTCCTGGAGGCGGGACGGGTCAAGGAGTTCTACATCGAGATGGTCGAGATCGTGCGGCGCTACGTGGCGGCCCGCTTCGGCGTCGAGACGTTCGAGCGCACCTCGGCCGAAATCATGGAAGCGCTCCGCCTCGCCCGGCTGCCGGCGAAGGGCCTGGCGCTGACCTCGGAATTTTTCGGAGCGTGCGACGTCGTGAAGTTCGCGAAGTACGTCCCCTCATCCGACGAGACCCGCAGCACGGTCGAGCGCGCCTATCGCCTGATCGATGAGACGCGGGCCCGCGAGTCCGCGCCCGATGAGGCGGTGACGCTCGCGGCGGGGGCCGGCCGATGAATCTGTTCCGCTTCGCATCCCCCTACGCCGCGATCCCTCTGGCGCTCCTGCTCGTCGCCCTCGTCGTGTGGGTGGTGCGCGGACGCGCCCGGCGCGCCAGTCTGATGTTCTCCCTGACCTCCCCCTTCCGCGCCATGCGCCCGGGTCTGGCGGTCCGCATGCGACACCTCCCTCCCACTCTAAGGATCCTGGGACTGGCGCTCCTGGTCGTGGCGTTCGCCCGGCCCCAGACCGGACGCCACGAAGAGGAAGCGCTCACCGAAGGGATCGACATCGTGGTCGCCCTGGACGTCTCGGGCAGCATGCGCACCGAGGACTTCAAACCCAAGAACCGTCTGGAGGTCGCCAAGAACGTGGTGGCGCACTTCGTTCACGACCGGCAACACGACCTCATCGGACTGGTGGTGTTCGCCGCGAACGCCTTCACGCGCTGCCCGCTCACGCTCGATTACGGCGTCCTGACCGATCTCCTTGCGCAGGTCGACTTCGCCCCGCGGGAAGAGGACGGCACCGCGGTCGGGATGGGGCTGGCGACGGCGGTGGCCCGTCTGAAGGACGCCAAGGGGAAAAGCAAGGTGATCATCCTGCTCACGGACGGGCGCAACAATCGCGGGCAGATCGATCCGCTCAGCGGCGCGCGCCTGGCGCAGGCGATGGGGATCAAGGTGTACACCATCGGCGTCGGCACGGAAGGGGAGGCCCCGTTCCCCATCGACGATCCGATCCTGGGACGGCGCTACATCAACGTGCAGGCCGACATCGACGAAGAGACGCTGCAGCAGATCGCGGACGCCACGGGCGGAAGGTACTTTCGCGCGACCGACGCACGGGCGCTCAAGGAAATCTTCACCAACATCGACCGGATGGAGCGCACGCAGATCAAGGTGCGCGGGTACACACGGCGCACGGAGCAGTTCGCCTGGTTCCTGTATCCGGGCGCCCTGTTCATCCTGATGGAGCTTCTTCTGTCCAGCACCGTGTTGCGGAAGGTCCCATGACGTCGCGCGGCTCGCGACGCGCGGCCTCGCCCGCCGGAGGACGCTGATGCGGTTCGCGGCTCCCGAATACCTCGGGTGGCTCCTCGCCCTGCCGGTCATGATCGGTCTGTTCCTCCTGTCCTTCCGGCGCCGCCGCAAGGCCCTCGAGGCCTTCGGCGATCTGCGATTGATGAGGCTCCTGTCGACCAGCGCCAGCCTCGAGAGGCGGATCATCAAGGCGACCCTCCTGGTGGTCGCGGCCCTGTTCCTGATCCTGGCGCTGGCCCGCCCTCAGTGGGGCGCCAAGCTCGAGACCGTCACGCGGCGCGGCGTCGACGTGATCATCGCGGTGGACACATCCCTGAGCATGCTGGCGGAAGACGTCAAGCCCAACCGCATGTCGCAGGCGCGCGCGGCGGTGGGATCGTTCATCGACCTGCTCGGGGGCGACCGCGTCGGTCTCATCGCCTTCGCGGGGACGTCCACCGTGGCCTGTCCGCTGACCCTCGACTACACGGCGGCGAGGATGTTCGTGGACGTGATCGACGTCGATCTGATTCCGGTCCAGGGAACCGCGATCGCGGACGGCATTCGCACGGCCATCTCCACGTTCCACCCCGGCGAGAGACGCTACAAGGTGCTGGTCCTGATCACGGACGGCGAGGATCACGAGGGCGACGTCTCGGCCGCGGCGAGCGCGGCGGCCACGGAAGGTATTACCATCTTCACCGTGGGAGTCGGCAGCACGGGCGGCGAGCCGATCCCCCTGCGCAACGCGCGGGGCGATTTCATCGGGTACAAGGAAGACCGGGAGCATCGCAAGGTGACCAGCCGTCTGGGCGAGAAGGATCTGGAGGCGATCGCGACGGCGACGGGCGGCCGGTACTTCCGATCCACGCCGGAAGGCCTGGAGCTTCACCGGGTCTATGAGGAGATCTCGCGCATGGATCAGAGAACTCTGTCGGGACGCACCCTGACCGCCCACGAGGAGCGCTACCAGATCCCGCTGGGAGCGGCCATCCTGTTGCTCCTCGTCGAGGCGGCCCTGGGCGATCGCCGGCGCGTGTCGGTCCCGGCGGCCCAGGGTGCGCGAACGGTGGAGGCGGCATGAGATCGACGACGTTCGGCCGGGTCCTGGTCGCCGCCCTCGGGCTGTCGCTCCTGATGCTTTGGTCGTCCCCGGCCGCGGCCGACCAGGCGGCCTCCAAGAACAACGACGGCAACCAGCTCTATGAGCAGAAGAAATACGACGAGGCCCTGAAGATGTACGTCGATGCCCAGGCCTCCCGCCCGGGAGCCCCCGAGCTGCACTACAACATCGGCAATGTGCTGTTCCGCAAGAAGGAGTTCGACAAGGCGATCGAGGAGTACCTGCGGGCCCAGGCGGCGCCCGACCCCGTCCTTTCGCAGGCGGCCAGCTTCAATCGCGGCAACGCGTTCCTGATGCAGGGAAAGCCGGACGAGGCGATCAAGGCGTACGTCCAGGCCCTGCGCGCCCGTCCCGATGACACCGATGCGAAGCGCAACCTCGAGCTGGCCCTCCGCCTCCTGGAGCAACAGAAAAAGCAGCAACAACAGCAGCAGAACCAGCAGCAAAAGGACAAGGATCAGAACAAGAGCCCGCAGCAGCAGCCGCAGCCGAGCGAAGGAGGCGGATCACCCCCTCCGCAGAAGAAACCGGGCGAAATGACCGAGGACGAGGCGCGCCAGGTCCTGGAGGCCCTGCAGCAGGAGGAGAAGGAAGGGATCAAGAAGCACGCGCGCGCCCTGGCGGGCGACCGCACCCCTCCGGAGCAGGACTGGTGACGATGCGCCACGGTCGGCCGGGCCCGGTGTTTCGAGCGGTCGTGCCCTCGGGAAGGGTGGCCACGGGGCGCGGCGGGGCGGCGCGATCGGCGGTTGTGTACCTGGTCGCTCTCCTGGCCTCCTGGATGTGCGCCGGGGTCGCAGCCCACGCCCAGAACATCGGCGTGCGGGCGCGCGTCGATCGGGAGAATATCGAGGAAGGCGGCCAGACCTCGCTCGTGGTGGAGGTGTTCGGGCCCACCCTCGGAGAGGTGGGGCCACCCGACGTGTCGGGGATCACCGAGTTCGACATCGTCGGCGGGCCGATGACCTCGAACCGGTTTCAGTGGATCAACGGCCGGACGTCCGCGACCCGCTCGTACACCTATCTTCTCCGGCCGCGCCGCACGGGGAGCCTGCGGATCCCTGCTCTGGGGCTCCTGGTGAACGGCCGGACCTTCAGGACGGAGGCGGTGAACGTGGAGGTCTATCCGGCGGGCTCCGCGGGAGCCCCCGGCCCCCGTCCGTCGCCGCCGGGCGCCAATCCCGGGGCCGGCGGCGGGCCGGGGCGGCCTGCGCGGCCGGGATCCTCCCAGTCGGAGGGCGATGGCACGGCCATGGTCCGCGTCGTGGCCGACGTGGACACGCGCACCGCCTACGTCGGCCAGCAGGTGACGCTGCGGGTCCTGCTCGACACCCAGACGGAGATCCTCAATCTGGGGATGAAGGACACGCCGACCTTTCCGGGCTTCTGGGCGGAGGAGATCAAGCTGCCCGAGAACCTGGAGCTGCGGCGCATCGTGCACGGAGCGGACACCTACAGCGAGTACACGCTGATGAAGCGCGCCCTCTTCCCGACCGGGAGCGGCACGCTCACCATTCCGCCCCTGAGCTACCAGATCCAGGTGCGTCGCCGCAGTCAGGACCCGATCGAGTCCTTCTTCTTCACTCCCACCGAAACGATCACGCGCCGCACCGAGCCGATCGCCATTCGCATTCAGCCGCTTCCGTCAGGCTCCAGGCCCGAGGGCTTCTCGGGGGCGGTGGGGAATTTCACGCTGGCGGTGACGGCCGATCGCAAGGACTCCCGGGTGAACGACGCCATCGGCGTGAAGGTCCGGGTCACGGGGGAGGGGAACCTGAACGCCGTGAACGCGCTCCCTTTGCCCGATCTCAGCGATTTCAAGCAATACGCGCCGAAGATCAGCTCGTCGACCAACGTCGTGGCCGATCGGCTGCGGGGCGAGAAGGTATGGGACTACGTCCTGATCCCGCTGGCTCCCGGACAGCAGACCATTCCGCCCGTGCGCTTCTCCTTTTTCGACGCGAAGGCCGGGACGTTTCGGACCGTCGCCAGCCCGCCCCTGACCATCCAGGTGGCCCGGGGCGCGGACGGGGACGCCGGGACGGGGGCCGGACTGGTGGCGCAGCGCGACGTGCGGCAGCTCCGGCGTGACATCCGTTTCATCAAGCAGGCGCCGGACGGTCTTCGAGACAGGTCGCTTCCCATGTACCGCGCCCCCTGGTTCATCGCCCTGGTGCTCCTGCCTCTCGCCGCGGACCTGGGCCTGTTCACCTATACACGGACGCGCGACTCGCAGCGCGCGCATGCGCGCCAGCGGCGCGAGCGCCGGGCGCGCTCCCTGGCGCGTCGCCGCCTGAAGGAAGCGCGTCGCAGGATGTCGCCCTCCACGACCCGGGCCTTCTATGCCGAGGTGGCGCAGGCCCTGACCGAATACGTCGCCGCCAAATTCGACACGTCGGCCTCCGGCCTGACCCGCGACCGGATCGAGGATCTTCTGGCCACGCGGGGTGCTGCGGAAGAGGATCGCCGGGCCTTTCACCGGTGCCTCGAGGCGTGTGACTACGCCCGTTTCGCCCCGACGTCCTCCGGCTCCGAGGAGATGCGCCGGACCCTGCTCGCGGCGGAGGAGATTCTCGTCCGCCTCGAGAGGTCGCTCGCGGCATGAGGCCCGCGCGCGCAGCGTCGGCCCTCCTGCTGGCGCTGTGGGGCGCCGCATCACTTCATCCGTTGATCGCCTCGACTTCGAAGGAGCTGTTCGAGACCGGCAACAGCGCCTACGAGCAGGGCCGGTTCCAGGATGCCGCCGCAGCGTACGAGAAGGTCGTCGCCTACGGCGTGGCCGACCCGCGGGTTCTGTACAATCTGGGCAACTCCTATTTCAAGCTGGGAAAGCTGGGGTCGGCCATTCTCTGCTACGAGAGGGTGCTGCGGCTCGATTCGTCGGACCAGGACGCGCGGGTCAACCTCGAGTTCGCCCGCGGCCTGATCCGCGACCGCCTTCAGGAGCCCGAGATTCCGTACCCCGTCAAGGCCATGAAGGACGTTCTCGACACCCTCCCGCTCGAGCTCGTGGGCCTGGTGTTCCTGTGCATCTACTATCTGGCCGCCTCCCTCCTGGGCGCGCTGCTGCTCGCCACGGGCGCCGTCCGCCGGCGCGTCCTGGGATACGGTGCCGCGGCCGCGGGGCTGTGCGCCATCCTGGCCGCGGGGATCCTGTACTACAAGATTCAGGATCGGACGTCGGCGCACGCCATCGTCATGACGGATCGCGTCGACGTCCTGAGCGGCCCGTCCTCCGACAACACGGTCCTGTTCACGGTGCACGAGGGGACGCGGCTCGAGCTCCGCAACCGGCGCGATGGCTGGTACCAGGTGAGCCTGCCGAACGCCATGAGCGGATGGGTGCCGTCCGAGTCGGTGGAGCGCGTGTGATCGGGCTCTACCTGCACGTTCCGTACTGCTCGATTCGCTGCTCGTACTGCGATTTCTACCTCGTGCCCGGGCGACACCGGGACCTGTCGGCGTTCGCCTCCGCCCTCGGGAAGGAGATCGAGGAGGCGGGCCGGGAGCATCCGGGACTCTCCGCCGATACCGTGCACTTCGGGGGCGGGACGCCGTCGCTTTTGTCTCCCGGGCTTCTGGCCGGTCTGCTGGAGTCGCTTCGGGCGTCGTTCCGTCTTGCCCCGGAGGCCGAGATCGCCCTGGAGGCCAACCCGGAGGACCTCGACGCCGATCGGCTGGCGGGATACGCCGCCGCCGGCCTGAACCGCCTGACGATCGGGGTCCAGAGCCTGGACGACCGGCTTCTGCGCCTGATGCGCCGTCCGCACGACGCCCGCCGGGCCCTCGCCGCGGTCGCCCTGGCGAAGAGGTCACCCGTTCGAAGCGTCGGGGTCGATCTGATCCTCGGCCTGCCGGATCAGGACGCGCGCACGACGCTCGAGGGGATCGCGCGCCTCACCGATCTGGAAGTGGACCACGTGTCGCTGTACCTGCTGGAGGTCCACGCATCCACGTCCCTGGGAAGGGACCTGGCGCGCGGCCGGCGGCTTCCGATGGAGGACGATGCGGCCGCCCGGCTGTTCGACGAAGCGTCGCGCCTTCTGGAGGAACGCGGCTTCGACCATTACGAGATCTCCAATTTCTCCCGGCCCGGCCATAGGAGCCGCCACAATCTGAAGTACTGGACGGATCAGGCCTACCTCGGGTTCGGTCCGTCGGCGCACTCGTACGTGGGGGAGCGGCGCTGGGCGAACGCCAGCGACCTGCGCGACTATCTGGCGCGGCGCGGCGCGGGGTGCGCGCGCATCGAGGACGTCCGATCGCGCGCCCGGCGCTCCGTCGAGGCGCTCGTGGCCGGCCTGCGCCTGGCCGAGGGTGTCGATCTCCGCGTGCTGGCCGCCCGCTACGGCGCGTCGTTCGCGCCTCCGGATGACGCCACGATCGGAGGCCTGGCGGAGGCCGGGTTTCTTTTGGCGGGAGACGGCCGGCTCCGCCTGACAGAGCGCGGCCGGCTGGTCAGCAATGAAATCCTCGAGCGACTTCTGCCCCCGAATCTTCAGTTGATGTAGCCCAGGGACTTGAGCCTCCGCCGCTCCTCGGGGTCGATCTCACGCGGCCCGCCGGGCACTCCGGCGTCGTAATCCACGAAGCGCTGAAGCTCACCCGCGAGTCTGCGGCGCGCCTCGAGACCGACCGAGGGGTCTTCGATCTTCCGCAATTCCCCCGGGTCGGAGGCCAGGTCGTAGAACTCCAGGAGCGCTCCGCCGGGCTTCGGAATCTGGATCAGCTTGTAGCGGCCGTCGAAGGCCGAGGACCATCTCCCCGCCGGTCCCGGGATGTAGTAACGGCGGTTCTCCGGATGAATAAGCTGGAAATCGCTCTCGGCGAAGACGATGTCCCGGCCGGGAGCGGGCGCCCAGTCGCCGTTGGAGCCCGCGCTTTTGGTCGTGTCTCGAATCAGGAGAGGCCGGCCGTCCGAGGCCTGGACGCGATGCAGCCCCAGAAGCGCGACGATGCTGGGGACGACGTCCACGTTTTGCGCCAGAGCGCTGACCCTCAGGCCCGCCGGAACGCGGCCGGGCAGGCTGATCAGGAGCGGCACGCGCAGGCTCTCCTGATAGAGGTATTCACCGTGCGCGAAGTGATATCCGTGCTCTCCGAGACTCTCGCCGTGATCGGACGTCAGCACGATCAGGAGAGGGGACAGCTCGGGGCGCGCCGCATAGTCGAGCAGGCCGGCGAGGGCCGCATCGACCTGGGCGATCTCGCCATCGTAAAGCGCCTTCACGTGTTCGAGCTGCCGCGGACCCAGCCGATTCTCGAAGATCACCTGCCCCTTGGTCAGGAGGCCCGCTTCGAGATCCTCGTACAGCGTGAAGCGCTCCGCGAAGCCCGGGTCGAAGGCGCCGTCGAAGGGGGATGCCGGACGGTAGGTCCAGTGCGGATCGAGATAGTGGGTCCAGAGGAAGAAGGGCCGGCCGCCCCTCGGTCGCTTCAGCCAGTCCAGGGCGGCCGAGGTGATGGCCGAGGCGGAATCACCATCCCAGCGGGCCTGCGGGTTGTCGTAGGTCGCGAATCCCTGCTCGAACCCCTGCCCGGGACGAAGGAAAAGATTCGACACGAAGGCGGCGGTGTCGTAGCCGCGCTCCGCGAGGATCTCGGCCAGAGTCAGATTGGCGGGGGACAGCACGGAGAACAGTCCGCGCGCTCCGTGCGATTTCGGGTAGCGTCCGGTCAGGATCGAGGCCACCGATTGCGTGGTCCGCGGCAGGGTCGTGTAGGTCCTCTCGAACAGCGCGCCCTGAGCCGCGAGACGATCGATGTGGGGGGACGTCGACCGTCCGTATCCGTAGCACCCGAGGCGATCCGCGCGCAGCGTGTCGATGGTGATCAGCAGGACGTTCGGCGGGGAAGGCGCGCGGCCGCAGGCGGGCAGAAGCAGAAGCGCGGCAAGCGCGAGCGGGCGACGAATCATCCGCGGGCATTATAGCAACTGGGCGCCGGCGAACCCGCGGTTCCCGTTCGTGGGCCGGGGCCGCCTCGTGTAGGATGACGTGCATGTCCCCGGTGCTTAAAGCGGCTCCCGAGCTCATCGACCTGCGGTCCGACACGGTCACGCGGCCGACCCCGTCGATGCGGCGGGCGATGGCGGAGGCGGAGGTCGGTGACGACGTGTTTCGTGAGGATCCGACCGTGCGGCGCCTCGAGGAGCTGGCCGCGGCGCTCCTGGGCAAGGAGGCGGCGCTGTTCGTGCCGACCGGCACGATGGGAAATCAGGTCGCGATCAACGTCTGGACCCGGCCCGGCCAGGAGATCATTCTCGACGAGCGCAGCCACATCTTCAATTACGAGATGGGGACCATGGCCGTTCTCTCGGGAGTGCTGCCGCGCCCGATTCGGGGGGACGACGGCGTGCTGAGCGCCGAGTCGGTGCAGCGGGCGATCCGCCCGCCCATCTATTACCTGACGCAGACGGGGCTCGTCACGCTGGAGAACACGCACAACTTGTGGGGAGGAACCATTTACCCGGTCGGAGACTCCGAATCGATCTGCGCCCTGGCACGCGCGCGGAACATCCCCGTGCATCTGGACGGGGCGCGCCTGTTCAACGCGGCCGTCGCCTTGCGCCGCAAGCCGGACGATCTCGCCCGCCCGTTCGACTCCGTGATGATCTGTCTGTCCAAGGGGCTCGGCGCCCCGGTCGGGTCGATCCTCTGCGGCCCCAAGGGGTTCATCGACGAGGGGCTGCGGGTGCGGAAGAGACTGGGGGGAG
>DATFVU010000025.1:0-3210 GCA_035260145.1 Candidatus Polarisedimenticolia bacterium
GGAGACGTCGATTCAGGCGAGGTCCAGAAATGGGTCCGCGAGCTGTTCGGGTCATGGAAGGGAGGGGCCGGGAAAACGTCGGCCACGCCGCCCGCGGCCTCTCATCCGGCCGGCGATCCGGAGGCGAAGGGCGCGGATGCCACGCGCCCCCCGTCGGCCAGCGGATCGTCCATGGAGACCGCGACGCCGCTCTCCAAGAACCCCGCCAATGCGGGGGCCGCGCCGGGCGAGTTCACGCGCCTTTTGAGCCTTCCGCAGAGCAGCGTGCTCGTGGGAGTCCCGGGACCCGCGATCGGCGATGCCGATTTCGACGATCTGCGCGTTCTGGGCGCCGGTCTGACGATCCTGTCGTTCGAGGAGCTGATCTTCAAACGGCGCGCCGCCTTCACCGCGACCGCCGTTCCGGAGGCCCTGCGCGAGGGCGGGGCCTTCGCGCTCGTCGTCGTCGCGCAGAACGCCCGGCGCGACGAGGCGGTGTTCGAGGTGCAGCGGCAGATGCGGCATCTGGCGCTGGAGGGCCTGGAACAGAAGGAACTGGATGATTTCGCGCGGGTCGAGGCGGGGCGCGAGGCGGCCGCCCTGCAGGGCGTTCTCCCTTCGGCGAGCGCCCTCGCCTATGGCGCGGCCGCGGGCCTTCCCCGGGATTCCCATCGCTCCGGCGGCTCGCCCCAGCGTCTGAAGGATCTGGCCAACCGCTTCCTGGGGCCGGGATCCTGGATCGTGATCACGGTCGGCCCGCCCTCTCCCTAGAGGCCCGGCCGTCACGGACGTAGTCGCCGCTCTTTCCCCCGCTCTTGCGGATGAGACGGATCGGGCCGAGCGTCATGGCTCGATCGATCGCCTTGGCCATGTCATAGAGGGTCAGCAGCGTGGCGGCCACCGCCACCATCGCCTCCATCTCGACACCGGTGCTCCAGCGCGCCCGCGCGGCGGCGCTGACGGACACCGTGCGCCCGTCCCTTTCGAATCTCACCTCCACTCCGACGTGTTCGAGCGGGACCGGATGGCACAGCGGGATGAGCTCGGAGGTCCGCTTGGCCGCCACGATGCCGGCGACGCGCGCCACCGCCACGGCGTCCCCCTTGGCGATCCGTCTCCTCCGGATGGCGCGGAAGGCCTCGCGGCTCATGCGGACCGCTCCCTCCGCCGCCGCCTCCCGCAGCGTCCTGGACTTCAGGCTGACGTCCACCATCCGCGCCCGGCCTTTCGGGTCGACATGGCTCAGGCCTCCGCCCCGCAGCCGACGCCGCGTCTTCACGGTCGGCTCTCCGCAAGGATGCGGGAGGCCGTGACCAGATCTTCCGGCGAGTTGACATTGAGGAAGATCGGCTCGCCTCCGAACAGGGCGAGCTCCTCCGACTCGATGAGCCGGGCGTCCACCTCGTCCAGGAAGCCGTGCACCGAGAGACGCCCCGACTCCACCCGGCGCTCGATCGCCTCCAGGCAGGAGCGGGTGTAGGCCGCCGCAAGGACCTGAAGCTCCCCCCTGGCCCGCGGGACGACGGCCGTGTGGCTCGCCGCCTCCCCGGCCAGGAAGGCCAGGAATCGCGACGGAACGAGCGGCAGGTCGCAGGCGAGCGCCACCGCCACCCGCGTCTCGCAGGCGCGCAGGCCGTGCCGCAGGGCGCCGAGAGGTCCGATGCGCATGCCTCCATCCGCCGTCTCGTCGATGAACCGCACCCGCTCGAGACCGGCCCCCTCGCGACGCGGTCCGAGCACGAGCGGCGCGCCGCCCGCCTCGCGGATCGTCGCCACCGCCCGCTCCAGGAGGGTGCGCCCCGCGATCGTCAGGAGCGCCTTGTCCCGTCCCATGCGCCTGCTCTCTCCTCCGGCGAACACGAGACCCGACCACATGTCGCGCAGAATAGCACGGCTGTCGCGGACCACCCCACCGGTGCCCGGCGGACCGGAGTAGAATACGGTCGCCTGTCTCGGCCTGGTCCCGCAGTACGAATTCCTGGAGAACGCGCGGTGCCGACATCTCAGACGCAGCCGCGGACCGATTCCGCGCCGCGCAGCGGGCGCGCCTTTACGCGCGTCATTCGGCGCTTCGTGCGCCTGGGCGCCCTCGAGGACGTGAAGCGCCTCCTCGACCGGATGCATCCCGCGGACGTGGTGCAGAGTCTGCGCACGCTCGCGCCGCCCGAGCGCAAGGCGTTCACGGACATCCTGCTGGCGCACGCCCGCGCCGGCGAGGTTCTCGCCGACCTGCCGGCGCCCCAGGTCGGGGAGATCCTGGCTCAGGTGAGCAGCGAGCGCATCGCCTCGCTGGTCGCTCGCCTGGCGCCCGACAAGGCGGCCGACCTGCTCCGCCTGCTCCCCGAAGACCGCCTCGTCGCCATCCTCAAGCTCCTGGACGAGAAGACCGCCGCGACGCTCGATCGGCTGATGACCTACGGTCCGGAGACCGCCGGCGGCATGATGACCACCCGCTTCCTGGCGCTCGACCGGCACACGCTGGTCGGCGAGGCGATCGCGCGGATCCGCTCCGAGCCGGACGCGGAGATGGTGTTCTACCTGTACGTGGTCGACGATGCGACGCGCCTCGAGGGCATCGTGTCGCTGCGCCAGCTCGTCCTGGCGCGACACGACCAGGAGCTGCGGGAGATCATGAACACCAAGATCATCCGGGTGCGCCTCGACGCGCCCCGAGGGGAGGTGGCCGACGTGATCTCGCGCTACAACCTCCTGGCGGTTCCGGTGGTGGACGCGGGCAACGTCCTGAGCGGCATCGTCACGGTCGACGACGCGATCGACGCGATCACGGACGAGACGACCCGCGAGATGTATAGGCTCGCGGGGCTCAATACCGAGGACCGCATCGGCACCTCGCCGCGCGAGTCGGTGCGCCGGCGCCTTCCCTGGATGATCATCAATCTGGCCACCGCCCTTTTGGCCGCGTGGGTCGTGTCCTGCTTCGAGGCGTCCATCGCGCAGGTGGTGGCCCTCGCCACCTTCATGCCGATCGTCGCGGGGATGGGGGGCAACGGCGCGACGCAGGCCCTGACCGTGATCATCCGCGGCATCGCCCTGGGTGAGATCGACTTCTCCTCCGCGCGGCGCGCCATTCTGAAGGAGATCATGGTGGGGATCGCGATCGGTGTTGCCACCGGCGTCCTGATGGCCGGCATCGCCGTGGCCTGGAAGGGAAATGCCATGCTCGGGCTGGTCATCTGCATGGCGATGATCATCAATCTGTTCGTGGCGGGG
>DATFVU010000026.1:0-6037 GCA_035260145.1 Candidatus Polarisedimenticolia bacterium
GTTCTCATCGGCACCGATCACGGCGCCCTGCTCGCGCTCCGGGAGTCCGACCTCGAGATTCTCTTCCGGCACGACGCGAACGGGGCGGTCACCTCGCCCCCCGTGTTCGAGGACTCGCGCGTCTGGTTCGCTTCGTCCGATCGCACGGTTCACTGCCTGAAATTCAAGAGCGGCAAGGAGAAATGGAGGGGGCGCACAGGCGCGACCTGCACGGCCAGTCCGGTGGTGAGGGGTCCCTACCTGTACGTGATGTCCTACGACAACGACATCTACGTCTTCAACAAGAAGAACGGCCACCAGCTGACGCGCGTGCGAATGGGACATCGTCTGGACGCGGACGCCGCGGTCGCGCAGAATCACCTTCTGGTGGTTCCGTTCACGGAGGCCAGCGTTGTCGGGCTGGCCCTTCCGTACCTGCAGAAGGTGGGACACTTCGACCTGCAGGCTCCGGGCGAGTGGTTCACCACGTCGCCCCTTCTCACCCGGGATCGCGTCGCCCTCGGTTATGGACGAACCGAAGGGCGAATCGTCGCTCTCTCGTTCACCGAGAAGGCGGCACCGCCCCCGGGCGACACCAAGCCAGCGCCGGAAGCCAAGCCGGCGGACGGCACGGGGGCCGAGACGGGAACGACGTCACCCCGGCGCTAAGCGGCGCCGGCGCCGGATCCTCAGGAGGCACGCCCCGAGAGGATGCGCGCGCGGATGTCCTCGCCCACTTCGCGCGTTCCGAGGTCACCTCCCAGGTCGCGCGTCGTACGTCCGGCCAGGACGCTCCCTGCGACCGCGCTTTCCAGGAGGCGGGCCTCCTCGACCAGTCCGATCTCGCTCAACATCATGGCGGCCGAAAGAACGGCCCCCATGGGGTTCGCAACGTTCCGGCCGGCGTATTTCGGCGCCGAGCCGTGCACCGGCTCGAACAGCGACGTCCGACCCGGATGGATGTTGCCGCTGGCGGCGATCCCGAGACCTCCCTGCAGCTGCGCTCCCAGGTCGCTCAGGATGTCGCCGAACATGTTGCAGGTCACGATCACCTCGAACTGCGAGGGGTCCTTGACCATCTGCATCGCCAGGGCGTCCACGTACATGTGGGTCGCCTCGATCTCCGGATAGGCGCGCGCCACGTCGCGGAACGTCCGCTGCCACAGGTCGTGCCCGTGGACGAGAGCGTTGCTCTTGTCGGACATGTGGACGCGCCGCCGGCCCCGCCCGCGCGCGTGCTCGAAGGCATGCCGGATGATGCGCTCCACTCCCTTGCGGGTGTTGATGTCCTCCTGCAGCGCAACCTCGTCCGGCGTTCCCTTCTTGAAGAACCCGCCTACGCCCACGTACAGCCCCTCGGTGTTCTCGCGGAAGATCACGAAGTCGATGTCCCGCGCCGTCCTGTCCTTGAGGGGGGTGAGGCGGTCCGCCAGAAGACGCACCGGTCGCTGGTTCACGTAGAGGTCGAGCTTGAAGCGGATGCCGAGCAGAATATCCGCGGCATGCCGGTTGTCCGGAACGCGCGGATCGCCAAGCGCCCCCAGCAGGATGGCGTCGTATCCCCGCAGCGAGTCCAGGGCGGCGTCGGGCAGCGTCTCGCCCGTCTTCAGGAAATGATCGGCGCCATAGGGAAGGGGGTCCAGCTGCAGGGAGCGCCCGGTGACCCGCGACACGGTGCTGAGGCACTCGACCGCCTCGCGCGTCACCTCGACACCGATCCCGTCGCCGGGGATGATCGCGATGCGCGTCACGCGCTCCGGCCCCGCCTTCCGCCGCTCGCGAGGCCGAGGGCGCCCCGGAGCCAATGGAAGCCGCGTCCGCGCCAGGCCCGTCCCAGGGCGGGCGCGGGCGGTTCCAGACCCTTCAGGAACGAGGCGGCCCGCCGGAACGCCTCGTCCACTTCGGCGGCCGCCGCCCGCCCCGAAACGGAGCCGCCACCCGGAAGCTCGAGGACCGGCACCCTGCCGCCATAGCGGTCCAAGAGCGCCGGATCGCCCTCGACCTCGACCTCGATGAGCCCGACGCCGTGCCGGCGCGACGCGCGCGCGGCCAGGCGCCCGAGCGCGAAGCAGGGCGGACACCCCGCTCGTTTGTACAGAACCGCTCCCGGACGCGGCCTCACGATACGCTCCGCCGGACCAGGAACCGGCCGGCGAGGTGGAGCCCTCCCAGTCCGATTCCCGCGCCCACCGCGTCGCTCAGGACATCGGTGACGTCGGCGAATCGATTGGGAACGAACATCTGGTGAATCTCGTCGCTGATGGCGTAGGCGATGCACAAAGAGAAAGCGATCACAAGCGTGCGCGCCGGCATCGGCCGGGCCAGGCCGTTGTTCAGGGCCCGCGCCGCCAGGATCGCCAGCCCCATGTACTCGACCGCATGCTCCAGGTAATCCGGATAGCTGGCCGCCCACGGGATCCTGGAAAGACTGGACAGGTAGAAAATGAGAAGCAGGTAGGCGAAGAGCGGGAGCCAGATCCAGAGGGCGTGAACAAATCCCCGCGGGGACATCAACGTAACGGGAAGGGGTACATCACGTAGGCGAGAACGAGGGACAGCACCACCATCGAGCCACCCAGGATCAGGATGACGCGCAGGCGATCCCTCGTTCCGGTCTGCGTCAGGAACGCGAAGAAAACGGCCACGAGCGCCGAGAACACCACCATGTTGAGCAGGTGGCTGCGGATCATCAGTCCTTTCGACCCTTGGCGATGTCGAACGCGTCCAGGATGAGCAGGATGTTCATCAGTCCCGCGGTCAGTAGAAAGGTGTTGCCATATTCGTAGGTCACGGTGCGAACGCGGCTGCGGAGCCGGTCGAGCAGCTGCGCCCGCCGCGGATCACCCTCGCTTCCGGGCAGCGCGTACGCGATCGTCCCGTAGGTCATGTACCGCCCGATCAGGTCGATGGGCCCCACGGCCACGTTGTCGAACGTGGCCAGGAAGGTGAGCGGCTGCTTCTCCTCGATGAGCGAGGCGGCGCCGCCGGAGCCCATCCCCAGGACGAACATCGCCAGCACGACCACGAAAAAAACGGCGCCCCGGTCTCTCCTGCCCAGGTAGACGTGACCGAGGCCGGGCACGAGCCACGCGAGAACGCAGGCGACGAAGGGCGCGGCGGCCGGCCGGGCCTTGGGAATCGCCTGCTCGACCAGGGTCTCGCTCACCCGTTCACTCCTTGACGACCCACACCTTCACCTCGGTGGTCACCTCGGGATGCAGTCGGATCGGGACATTGTAGATTCCCAGGCTCTTGATCGGCTCCGGAAGCTGGATGCGTCTCTTGTCGACGCCGACCCCCTCCCGGGACAGCGCCTCGGCGATGTCGCCGGAGGTGACCGATCCGTACAGCACGTCGTTTTCCCCCACCTTCCGCACCAGCGTCAGCGAGAGCGCCTGAATCTTTCGGGACACGGCCTCGTTTTCCTCTTTCTCCTTCGACAGCCGCACCAGGTACCGCCGCTTCTCTCTCTCGATGACCTTGAGATTTCCCGCGGTCGCCGGCAGGGCCTTGCCGAGAGGGAGAAGATAGTTGCGGGCGTAGCCGTCGGCCACCTTGACGACCTCGCCGCGGCGCCCGAGCTTGTCGATGTCCTCCTTCAGCACGATCTGCATACGTCCTCCGAGAGCACCCGCCGGGCCGACTCAGTCGGCCGTGAATGGGATGAGGGCCAGAATGCGCGCTCTCTTGATCGCCTGCATCAGCTTGCGCTGGTGCTTGGAGCAGGTTCCGGAGATCCGGCGCGGGAAAATCTTGGCCCGCTCCGGCGTGAACCCCTGGAGCAGGCGGACGTCCTTGTAATCGATGAACTTGATCTTCTCGTCGCAGAACTTGCAGAACTTCTTCTTCCTGAACAGGAACTTCTTCTTGTACTGCTTCTTGCGGCCGCGGTCCTGCCCGCGCCCTCCCGACTCCCTCGATTCCCTCATGCTCTCTCCTGTGATCGGCTCAGGGCGCCATGGATGGTTCGCCGAGCGTGTCGTCACGCTCCGGGCGCGGCTTCATCATCGGTGACGGGCCCAATTGGAGCTCGCTCTCCACCCGCACCGCCATGTGTCGGACGATTCGCTCGTTCATGCGCAGCCGACGATCCAGCTCCTTGATCAGGCCGGCGGGACACTCGAGGGTCATCAAAACGTAGATCCCCTCCTCGTGGTGGCCGATCGAATACGCCAGCCGGCGCTTGCCCCACTTCTCGACCTTCAGCACCTTGCCTCCGGCCGAGTTCACGATCTGCTCGTAACCCTTGAGGAGCTCGTCGATCTCCTCGTCCGTATGCGCCGGTTCGGCGATGAACACCGCTTCGTATTGTAGCATTCCGTTGATCCCCCTCCTCCTAGACGGGCTCCCCGGCCGCGCCCGCGCGCGGCGACCCGTTGAATCGATTCATTGCGGCCGCGACACCTTGAACGACCGCCGTCTCGGCGCAATCGGCGGCCCGTCGCACGACGTCCGTCACCTGACCCTGCTCCGGGCGCCTGAAGCGGGCCAGGACGAAGTCGGCGTGCGGAACACCGGCATCGACGGGCCCGACGCCCACGCGCAGCCTCGGGAACTCCCTCGAACCCACGGTCTCGATGATCGAGAGCAGGCCGTTGTGGCCGCCGTGGCTGCCCCGGGGACGGAGCCGGATCGTCCCCAGGTCCAGGTAAAGATCATCGCACACCACCAGAAGATCCTCCGGGCCCGCCTCGGCCATCTTCAGCAGCGCGGCGACCGAAACCCCGCTGCGATTCATGAAGGTCTGTGGCCGCGCCACGATCACCGACCGATCGGCGATGCGCACGCGCCCGACGATCGATCGCGCCTTCCTCTCCTCGTAGGGGTGTCCCCACCGCTGCAGGATCTCTTCGGCGACCCTGAACCCGATGTTGTGACGGGTGAGCCGGTACTCCTCGCCCGGGTTGCCCAGGCCCACGAGGACCCTCACGCTCCGCCGTCCCTATTTCTTGCCTTCCTTTCCTTCCGGCTTGCGGGCCTCTTTCTTCTTCGCATCATCCGTCTCCGCGGCCTCGCCGGATTCCTCGTCAACGGCTTTGCCCTTCTTGATCACTTCCGGCTCCGCGGGAGCGCCCGGCGCGGCCTCGGCTGCGGCCGGTGCGATCACCTCCTCCTTGGCGGGCATGCTGACGACGACCAGCGTCTGATCGGGATCGCTGAGAACGCGGTATGTGTCGCTCTTCGGCAGGTCCGAGACGCGCAGGGCGTCCCCGATCTTGAGCGCCGTGACGTCGATGGTGATGTGATCGGGGATGTCCGCAGGCAGAGAGGAGACGCGCACCTGCCGCGTCACGTGGTCGAGGATTCCACCGTCCAGCTTGACACCCGCCGCCTCGCCCGTGACCTGGATCGGGACGTCCACCTCGATCACCTCGTCCATCTGGATGCGCACGAAATCGGCGTGGATGAGGTTCCCCTTGACGGGATCCACCTGGTATTCCTTGATCATCACGTGCCGCCTCGCCTCCTTCTCGGCCAGGTTGAGCTGAAAGATCGTGTTGACGCCGGACTCCGAGTGGATGATCTCCAGAATTTTCTTCGGGTCGACGACCACCGGGACGGCGTCTTTCTTGGATCCGTACACGATCGCCGGAATCATCCCCGCATGCCGCAGACGCCGGGAGGCGTTCTTCCCGAAGCTCTCCCGCCCCTTCACATCGACCACGATTTCCTTCATGGAGCCTTTCCCCGTGCCCGCGGGCCGGACTGCACCGTCCCGCGGTCAAAGTATGGGGATCTCTCGGAGCCCCGGGAGATCCCGAGCCTGTTCGTCGAAGCCCGCTAAACGAACAGCGAGCTGACCGACGAGTTCGTATGGATCCTCTTGATCGCTTCGCCCAGAAGGCCGGCGACCGACATCACCGTGATCCGTCCGGCGCGCTTCTTCTCGTCATCGATCGGGATGGTATTGGTCACGACCATCTGCGCCATCTCGGAGGCGCGAACCCGATCGATCGCCGACCCCGACAGCACCGCATGGGTGAAACAGCCGTACACCGCGCGCGCCTCCTTGCGGATCAGGGCCTGCACGGTTCCCGACAGCGTTCCGGCGGTGTCC
>DATFVU010000027.1:0-8791 GCA_035260145.1 Candidatus Polarisedimenticolia bacterium
CCCCCCCGCCCCGGTCCCGCCGGAGCGCGACCGGGCCTCGCGCACGCCGGCCGGCCCGCTCCGCGCCCCGCGCCGAAGCCCCGTCCGAAGCCGGTGGTCGAGCGGGTGCGCCGCACCGCCTCGGCCGATCTCGAGGCCGAGATGCTGCAGCGTTTCGAGCAGATGCGCGATCAGGACCTGTACCAGGTGCTCGGGGTCGCGCCGGCGGCCACGACGACCGACATCCGTCACGAGTACTACGGCCTGGCCAAGAAGTTCCATCCCGACAAGTTCACCCGCGAGGAGCTCAAGGCCAAGGCCGAGAAGGTGTTCGCGCACATCACCGAGGCCTACTCCACTCTCACCAACGACGAAGGGCGAAGGAAGTACGACGAGGACGAGGCGATTCGCAAGCGCGCTCCCGCGCAGGAGAAAAAGGTCGAAGGCGGCGAAATTCCCCTCATGAACTTCCGGCACGGCAAAGACATGTTCGACAGGGGAAAGTTTGGCGAGGCGATCCCCTTCCTGCAGAACGCGTGCGATCAGGACTCCTCCAAGGCGGAATATTTCCACCTCCTCGCCCAGGCGCAGAGCAGGAATCCGCGCTGGAAGAAGGACGCCGAAGAGAACTTCCTGAGGGCCGTCGAGCGCGATCCGACCAACGCCGAGATCTACGCGCACCTGGGGTCGCTCTACTCCAAGGGCGGCCTGCACTCCAAGGCGCGCGACATGTTCAAGAAGGCGCTGCAGTGGGATCCCGCCAACGAGGAGGCGCAGGCCGGCCTGTCCCAGGAGGAGGGGGGCAAGAAGGGCCTTTTGGGCATGTTCAAGAAGTAGCGCTTCAACCGCGTTGACTTGCATCTTCCACTCCATAGATTTGCAGGGTGCGCTTCCGGGCGGCGATAACGATCGTGTGATCGCGCCCCGGTCGCCCGAGGTGGAACGCGCGGAATGAGCGGGCCTGGTAACGACGCCGCGGGACAGGACGGCCCGAAGCGGTTCGGAGCCTATCGCGTCGAAGAACGCATCGGCGCCGGCGGGATGGGCATCGTCTACCGCGCCCTGGACGAGGCGCTGCAGCGTCAGGTGGCGCTCAAGACGCTTCTTCCGGCGCTCGCCGCCGACCCCGAGTTCGTCGCCCGCTTCAAGCGGGAGGCGCAGTCGGCCGCCGCCCTGAATCACCCGAACATTACGCAGATTTACGCCATCGGGCAGGAGGGGGAGGTCCCCTACTTCGCGATGGAGCTCATCCGCGGTCGATCGCTCGAGGCGATGGTCAAGGAGAAGGGGGCGATGCCGGCCCACGAGGCCGCGGTATACATCTTACAGTCCGCCCGGGGCCTGCAACACGCGGCGCAGCGGCAGCTGATCCACCGCGACGTCAAGCCAAGCAATCTGATGCTGACCGAGGAGGGCGTCGTCAAGATCACCGACTTCGGTCTGGCGAAGGCAGCTCGCTCCGCGACACAGCTCACCGCGACCGGGGAGGTCCTCGGGTCGCCGGGCTACATCTCGCCCGAGCAGGCGCAGGGCCTTTCCCTCGACGCGCGCTCGGACATCTATTCCCTCGGGGCGACCTTCTACCACCTGGTGACCGGAAGGCTGCCGTTCGAGGCGCCCACGCCGGTCGCCATGATCGTCAAGCACATGAACGAGCCGCTGCGCTCCCCGCGCGCCGTCAATCCCGCCGTGCCTTATCCGATCGCCTCCGCCATCCAGAAGATGATGGCGAAGCGTCCGGGGGAGCGTTTTCAGGACTACGACGCTCTCATCCGCGAGCTGGAGCGGGCTCTGACGACGATCGGCTCCGAGGGAGCCTCCGCGGCCCGGGCCCCGGGTCAGGCGGGAACGCCGTCCTGGAGCGGCACGACCGGCGCCGAGCTCCGGCCGCGTGCGGGCCGGGCTCAAGCACCCGCGGCCCCGGGGACCGCCGCGACGGACGGGCGCCCGTCGAGGGGCGTCTCCTGGCCCCTGCTGGTGCTCGCGTCGCTTCTCCTTGCGCTCGTCCTGGCGGGGGTCGCCAGGCATCGCCGCGCCCTGCTGACCGACGCCGGGGAGGCGGAACATCCGGCCGCACCGGGCGGCGCCAGCCTGGCCCCGGGGCAGCCTCCGGTGGAGACGCAGATGAGCTACACGCGGCGCCCCGTGGCCGACGCCTTCCGGCAGGGCCTGCGGGCGGGAATGACCGCCGACGAGAGAACGCGCGAACGCTTCCGGCAGAAGAGCCGGGCCAATCTGTCCTTCGTCAGCAACGACCACTCCGTTCTTCCCGACGGGCGGATCAAGGTGTTCGGCAGGGTTCAGAACAACGGCGGCAGCGTGGCGTCACAGGCCCGGGTCCGCGTGCGCATTCTTCTGGACAACGGCGAGATCGCCGCCCAGGGCGAGACCCCGCTCGATCCGGCCCTGATCCCTCCGCAGGGCACGGCGACGTACGATCTCCCCCTCGACTACAACGGCCCGGTCGGAACGATCAAGGCCGAGCTGATCTGGGTGGAATAGCCTCGGCCCTCACTCGGCGCCGTCGATCAGCGTGGCGCGGTAGATGTAATGGAAGCCCGACGCCAGCGTGACCGCGAGCGTCAACCAGCAGAGCGCCGCGACCAGGATCTCGCTCTCCCTCGGCAGGTAATTGAGCAGCATCACCGTTCCGATCGTCACCACCTGCACGACCGTCGTCACCTTGCCGAGAAACGTCGGCTGGAAGGTCGTGATCCCCGACGTCAGGTGCACGAGGAGGGCGATGATGACGATGAACACGTCGCGGCTGATGGTGACGATCGTGAGGTAGACCGGAATGTGGTTGGTCATGTGAAAGTCGGGGACCGACTTGGGGTGGTCCGGGAGGGAAAGGACGATGAAGCACGCGGTCATGAGGAGTTTGTCCGCCATCGGATCGAGAAACGCCCCCAGACGCGAGCTCTGCTTGTAGCGTCGCGCGATCAGCCCGTCGAGGGCGTCGGTGATGCCCGCGAGGACGAACACGGTGAACGCCCAGCCGTGCAGATTGCTCAGCAGCAGGGTGATGAGCAGCGGGATCATCACCATGCGGAACATGGTCAGCTGGTTGGCCAGCGTCAGCACGTCCCGCCTCCCAGGGCCCGCCCGGCGTGAGCGAGCGGCTCGTCGAAACGCCGGGGGTCGGCGGGGTCGATCCGGAACCAGGTCACGCCGTCCTCCTTGCGGAACCACGTCCCCTGTCTCTTGGCGTAGCGCCGCGTGTTGCGCCGCGTCAGGGCGATCGCATCGTCGAGGGTCGTCTCACCCCTGAGGTGGGCCAGCGTCTCGCGATAGCCGAGCGCGTTGAAGGCGTTGGCCGATTCGCGCACCCCCGCCTCCAGAAGACGCCGCACCTCCTCCACCAGCCCCTGCGCGAAGAAGCGCTCCACCCGCGCGTCGATCACGCGATACAGGGTCTCCCGCTCGACGCTCAGGCCAATCTTGACCGAGGCGAAGCGGTCCGGGCCGAAGGGGGATTCGCGGATCAGATCCGACAGTCCCCGGCGCGTCGAGAAGTAGACCTCGAGCGCCCGCACAAGTCTCTGGCGGTCGCCCGGAGGCAGTCGCCGCGCCGCCACGGGGTCCGCTCGCGACAGCAGACGGTGCAGCGCCGGAACGCCGCGCCTCTCCGCCACGGCGCGCAGGCGGGCCCGCAGGGCCTCGTCCCGTCGGGGCGCTTCGGCGATCCCCTTGAGGAGCCCGCGCAGGTAGAGCCCCGTGCCCCCCACGAGAACGGGAAGCCGGCGACGGCCGCGGATCGAAGCGATCGCGGCCGTGGCGTAGCGCACGAAATCCCCCAACGAGAAATCCTCCCCGGGATCGGCCAGATCGATGCCGTGATGCGGGGCGCGGCGCCGCAGCTCCGGGCCGGGCTTCGCGGTCCCGCGCTCGAGACCGCGGTACACCTGCATCGAGTCGACGCTGATGATTTCCCCGCCGAAACGCTCGCAGGCCAGAACGGCGAACTCGCTCTTGCCGACGGCCGTCGCGCCGACCACGACCAGGAGGGGCGGCTCGTCGCACCGGACGTCGCGGGAGACCGTCCGGGCTCCCGGACCGGGCATCAGCCGCCTCTGTTCCGCTGCTGATCGCGATACTCGTTGATCGTCTCCTGAAGGTGCTCCTCGCAGTAGACGCGCCCGGGGGCCACCCTCCTTCCGCAGCGCGGGCAGGAGCGGCCCGCCATCGCCGCCATCCCGCGCCCGGCGATGGACAGCAGGAAACCGAGCGCCAGGGAGACCCCTCCGGAGGCCGCCATGATCAAGAAGAGCTTCCGGTTCACGTCCCCGGAAAGGATCTGGGCCGCGGCGAGGTACACGACCGCCGCCACGATCAGGACTCCGCCGAGACGCTGGAGGGCGCGGCCCATCAGGCGCCGCCGTCCTCGGGCTCCCGCGCGCGCATCTCCCGGAAAGCCCGCAGCACCCGCCCTTCGTGATCGGGGCCGAGCGTCTTCCGGAGAACCAGGAGCTCGGCGTACAGCAGCTCGTTGAGCCCCTGGACCAGCGCGTCGCGACGGCGCCGCCCCGCGAGCGCGTTCAGGTTCTCGCGCAGCAGACCGGCGTCGTCGGTCCCGTCGCCGCCCAGCGAGGCGCGATGGAACACTCCCGGGTGCATCGCCGACTGCTCGCGCAGGGATCGCCACAGAAGGTGCTCGGAGATCGGCCCGACCTCCTTCATCATGTACTGATAGACCAGGCCGAGCATGCCGTTGTAGCGGCGCAGGATCCCTTCGAACCCGTCGGTCGGATCCCCGGCCGGCTCCTCCGCGGGTCGCGATTTCATCTTCAGGCGACCGATGGCGAACAGGAGGAACAGCGTGCGCAGGGTCTCCTCCGGCCCGAACTCCGAGAGTGCCGCGATCTGCCCGACGGTGCGCGTCCCGTCCACCAGCTTGAGGACGTGGGCCTCGTGCGCCTCGATCTCGAGCCCGGGCTCTGCGGGAAGCGTTTCCGCGGCCAGGGCCTCGAACACCCAGTCGTCGAACGGCAGGCGCTTGCGGAACAGCTCGAGGTTGCGGACCGACCGGATCCCCTCCAGGAGCAGCGCTGTGATCGGCAGGTCCACCTCCACCTCGACGTCGGCCGGGGCCTCCCCTTCATGAAAGGCGAATTCCCCCTCCTCCCACTCGAACACCGATGTCCCGATCTGCCGGACCAGGCGATGGCGCGCCTCCACGAGGCGGCGCGGCGAGAGGCCCCCCGACTCGAGCAGGGCCCGGCCCATCCTTTCTCCACCCGCCGCCCGCACCATCGCCTCGCCGCACTGCTCCTGAGTGATCACGCCCCACTGCACCAGTTGATCCGACAACCGATCGGAGGAACGCGTCGAGGTGGCGTGCACCACCTTCCCGGCGCGCAGATAGAGGCCGATCGCGGTGCCGTTCGAGGTGATCGCGAGCAGACCGGCGCGGTTCAGAACGCGCAGGAACTCCAGGATATCCGCGCAACCGAGGGCCTTCAGCCTGCCGCGAATGTCTGCCACGCCGCCCATTCTGTGTCGTCTCGGGAATGCTCCGGCCGCCCGTCGGGTCCGAGGGTGGCCCGTCGGTCGCTGATTATCGTCGGTGCCCATCCACCGGTCAACAGCGCGTCACCCTGACATCCCCATTTTCTCCGTGGCAGTCTGCGGCGCGTCGTGTCTCATGCTCGCTCGCGCGGGCTCTGCGTGCCCCGCCCCTGCGCTCTTGTCGTGTGCGGCGCCGCGTCTTGCGCTTGCCGGGGCGTGCGAGACCGAGCGACGGGGCCCCGCCGCGCGCTCCCCAGCGTGGTGGGCGGAGCGAGGCGAGCCGAGCGGAGGTTCGCGCAGCGAACCGGACGCGTCCCCGGCAGGCGCAAGGCGCGGCGCCGCGGCCGCTCGATCAGCGAGAATGCCGGACGATTTCGACGTCGGTGTAGTAGTGGTGCAGGATGTCCTCGTACGACTTGCCGCGCAGGGCCATGCCGTAGGCTCCGACCTGGCAGAGCCCCAGGCCGTGCCCCCATCCCTTGCCGCTGAAGATGAACGAGTCGACCTGGCCGTCGGGCGCCAGGGTGCGATCCATGGTGAACAGGTTCTCCTTGATGCCGAGCGCCGTGCGGATCGGAAAGCCGCGGATGGTGAACGAGCCCTTGCTGCCCGTGATTCTGATCTCGACCACGCGCCCGCTCACTCCCCTCTTGGTCGGCTCGACGTCCTGCAGGCGGCCGATGTTCAGGCGCCGGCTGATCAGGGTCTCGAGCTCCTGTCGCGTGTAGCGCTGCTCCCAGCGGTAGGCAGAGGAGTACCGATCATCGCTGACTCCCCTCTGGTTGGCGATCACCTTGAGGTAGTCGACGCTCCCGTCGCGCGCCGCGTGATAGACGACGCGATCGCCGAGGACCAGCGGCAGGCTCGGCGCCGGGTAGGACACGTCGCGGAACGACCGGTACAGGCTCACGTCCGATTTGATCGGAAGCGACTGCACGTCCTGCTTCACCTCCAACAGAATCTTTTCGCCGTCCCAGCCGCGATAGGTCGCCTTCACCACGCCGAGGGCACCGTAGTAATCCAGGATGCGGTACAGCGAGCGCAGCACCAGGCCGCGCGACGGGCTGTAGTGCGGACGAAGGGTGTTGTCGCGGAACGGCTGCAGGATCCCCTCGAGGATCAGCATGGCATAGGGGCGCTGCGCCTCCTTCGGCACGTCGTCCCGATCCTTGAACGCCAGAAGGTACGGCAGGTCCTTCTCGTCCAGCGACAGCTGCAGCTTGTCCTTCCAGCCCAGCGAGCGGACGAAGTATCCGGCCAGATCGTGCATCTGGGGCGAGTTTCCGACGAGGCCGTCCTGCGCCGGGATCTTTCCCACCAGCCCGAACGCGAAGGCGCTCCAGCGTTCCACCTCGTCGGCCCCGGAGGGCGTCAGCAGATACGAACGGTTCAGCGCGTCCTTGTCGACGACGCCCAGATTCTTGAGAAGCGTGACCTCCTCGTTCACGGGCGAGCCGTCCTCGAGGATCACCGGATCGATCCAGGAGCGCCCCTGCACCGTCCGGCTCTCCGCCTCCACCTCCGGATAACAGGCCACGCCTTTCAGATACGGGCCCTTCTCCTCGGGGAAGATCAGGTTTCCATCCTCGGTGTGTCCGCCGCACGTCGACGTGTAGAGGGCGTTGATCGGGCGCCCGTTGTAGGTCAGCACGAGCCCCCGCGTCTCGTCCACCGCCTGATCGGTGAGCGGGTTCTCCGTTCCGGCCCCCTTGTAGACCTGGCACTGCGGGCTGTCGCACACGTCGAACCCGTCGTCCGAGTAAAGGCCCAGGTTGGCCACGATATAGGTGCGCGCCGCCACGGCCTGCGCCTTCAGGGCCTGCAGCTCCGGGTAGACGCCCGGCCCCATTTCGTTCGGGACAACGCCGCGCAGGTAGTCCTCCATGTCGAGCTCGTTGACGAGCTGCATATTGCCCGACTTGCTCACGCGCCCCTCGATGCGTCCACGGTACAGGTTCTGGTCGACGCGCAGGAGAGCCCCGGGGCGCGCCGGCTGGATGAGGACGCGGTCATAGCTGGTGAGGAAGTTGTGCCAGCGATCGTCCACCAGCCGTACCCGCAGGCGCCCGCCGACCGCCCGCCCCTCATCGGCGATCCAGAGCTCGTTGAACCCCTCCTCGCTCAGCCGCTGCACCAGCTGGGCCGCGTCTTCCCGGGCCTGGAACTCGCCCACCCGTATCCGCCAGGCGCGCCGATCGGGGTTGTAGACCAGGAGGACTTTCTCTCCGGGGAGGAGCGACTCGATCTCGCTCTTCTTGGCGTCGGCCTGCTCCTTGACCACGAACGAGGCGACCTGCACGCGGTAGATGACGCCCGGCTCCCCGCCTCCGGAGATCTCGCTCACGAGGTAAATGCCGCCGTCGAACTTCTTCTTCCAGATCGGCTGGTTCTTGACCGGGTCGCGGACCACGATGCCGCCGTCCGCCGACACCCGTACCTTGACCGGGTCGGTCGTCAGACCGATGCGGACCTTCGGCCCCGAAGGCGCCTGCATGACGGCGCCGGAGGCGGCCTCGGCGGCCGGAGGTGCGCCGGCGGAGGGCTGCGCACCGGCGCCGATCGCCGAGGTGAACATCAGGATCGTGGCGACGCGGCGTGTCAACATCATCGGACACGAAAGTCTAGCACGCGGGTGCTTTTCAGCCACGGCGAGCCCGGGCGGCGAGCCGCAGGAATTCGGCCCGCAGGGCCGGCGTGGTTCGAAAGACTCCGGAATAGGCGGAGGTGACGACCCGGGTTCCCTTCTTGCGCGTCCCGCGGATCGTCATGCACAGATGCTCCGCCTCCATGGTGCAGGCGGCGCCCAGCGGACGGAGGGCCCGCCCGAGCGCTTCGACGACCTGCCGCGTCAGCCTCTCCTGAAGCTGCAGCCGCCGCGACAGGGCGTCCACAGCCCGGCCGATCTTGGACAGTCCGACGAGGCGATCGTCCGGCAGATAGGCGACGTGCGCGGTGCCGAAGAACGGCAGGAGATGGTGCACGCAGACCGCCGTGAAGGGGATGTCGCGCACCACGACCATGTCGTGGTCGATGGCCGGCATCGTGGCGGCCAGGATGCGATCCGGATCGGCGCGGTAGCCGGAGAGGATCTCGCCGCTCCAGGCGTCCGCCACGCGCCGCGGTGTCGAGCGCTGGTCGCCCTTGAGCCCCTTCTCTCCGATCGCCTGGAGCATCAGCCGGGCGGCGCGCAGGATGCGGGCCCGGTCGGGCCCCCGCGGCGCGCGACCTGGCGTCCGCCCCGCGCGACCCGGCCCCCGCCGCGACCCGGCGCGTCGCGCCCCCCGCCGGCCGCTCACTGGGGCGG
>DATFVU010000028.1:0-9434 GCA_035260145.1 Candidatus Polarisedimenticolia bacterium
TGATGGGCTTCGGCTTTCCGGCTGGGATGCGCCTGGTTCAGGCGATCGACGAGCGGCCCACTCCGTGGTTCTGGGGGATCAACGGGGCCGCCGGGGTCCTCGCATCGGCCTGCGCCGTGGCCACGAGCCTCGCGTACGGCATCCACGTGACCCTTACGCTGGGAGCGCTATGCTACCTGGCGCTCGTTCCCGCGGCCTGGGCGCTCCGATCGATGGCGGTCCGCGCCGGCTGACAGGTCCCTCCTAATGCCGGGACGGCGCCGGGCCGACGGGTCAAACCCGTGGCGTGACTTATAATGCGCCACCATGGCGCGGCCTGAACGGGTGTGTGACAGCATCCTCGACACTATCGGAGACACCCCGCTGGTGCGGATCCGACGGATGAATCCGGAGCCCGGTGTGGTGATTCTCGCAAAGCTCGAGGGATTCAATCCGATGGGCAGCGTCAAGGAGCGGATCGCCCTGCGCATCGTCGAGGAGGCGGAGAGGCGGGGAGAGCTGAGACCCGGCATGACTCTCCTCGAATCCTCCAGCGGCAACACCGGCATCGGCCTGGCGATGGTGGGTGCGGTGAAGGGGTATCCGGTCGTCGTCACCATGGCGCAGAAGGTGTCTGTCGAGAGACGCCAAATCCTGAAAGCACTCGGGGCCTCCATCGTGTTCACGTCTCCCGAGGGAGGGTCGGACGAGGCGTGGGATCTCGCCGATCGACTGCACGCCGAGAACCCGGGAAAGTATTTCCGGATCGGACAATACGTGAACCCCGACAACGTGCGCGCGCACTACGAGGGGACCGCGGAGGAGGTATGGCGTCAGACGGGAGGGAGGATCGACTGGCTGGTCCTGACCCTCGGAACCTGCGGGACGCTCGTGGGGATGGCGCGGCGCCTCAAGGAGCTGAACGGCGGGCTGCGGGTCGTCTCGGTGGAGCCGCAGACCGCCCACACGCAGCAGGGTCTCAGGAACATGACCGAATCGCGCGTGCCGGTGATCATGGACTGGAGCCTGGTCGATGAGCGCATGACGGTGACCGATGAGGACGCCTGGCGGACGGCGCGCGAGCTGGCGTCGAAGGAGGGTATCTTCGCCGGGATCTCGTCGGGCACGGCGATGTTCGCGGCTCTTCACATCGCGCGGCGCATCACGACCGGACAGATCGTCACCCTGCTGCCGGACCGGGGTGAAAAATATCTCAGCACCTCGCTTTTCCCGCGCGGTCCCGACCCGTCCTGAGCCCGCGCCCTTCGGAGGGTAGGCGTGGCAGCCCGCAGTCTCGTCATCGAGGTCGTCGCCTGCGACACGACAGAGCAGATGCGCCGCGCGTACCTCGCCGCCGACGCGCGGGCCGATATCGTGGAGCTGCGTTTCGACCAGGTGCGCGATCTGCGCCCCGAGCGTCTGCTCGATCTGCGCGGCAAGCCGAAGCTCGTCACCATGCGCAGCCGCCAGCAGGGGGGCGGCGCCAGGCCCTCGGACCGCGAGCCGGTCCTGAGGAAGGCTCTGGCCGCCGGTGTGGAGTATCTCGACCTGGAATTCGGCTCGCGGGATCATCTGTTCCTGAAGGGGCCGGGACGCGCCCGGCGCATCCTGTCGCACCACGATTTCCAGGGCACGCCCGCCGACCTGCAGGCCCTCCACGGGGAGATGCGGCAGGCCGGTGAAGACGCGCTCCTGAAGATCGTCACCTTCGCAGACAGCGCCGGGGATATCCTGAGAATGCGCGACCTCCTCAGGTCGGCGAAGCCGGGCACTCTGACGGGTTTTTGCATGGGGCCCAAGGGGATCGCGAGCCGCATCCTCGCGCCTCTGTGGGGGTCGGCCGCCATCTATGCTCCGCGAAGGGGCGCCGCCGAAAGCGCCCCCGGGCAGATAGCGCTCGAGGACCTGTTCGAGACGCACCACTTTCATCGGATCTCGTCCTCCACGCGAATCCTGGGAGTGCTCGGTTCGCCGGTCGGGCATTCGCTCTCGCCGAGCGTCCACAACGCGGCCCTGCGCGCGCTCGATCTCGACTATTGCTATCTGCCGTTCGAGGCGACCACGGTGGCGGAATTCCTGCCGGTCCTCAGCGAGATGCGGCTGAAGGGATTGAGCGTGACCCTCCCGCACAAAGTAGCAGTGCTGCCGCATCTCGACCGGCTCGACGAGACGGCGCGCCGGGTCGGCGCCGTAAACACAGTCGTGAAGGTGTGGAACCGGCTGGAGGGGTTCAACACCGACGTCGCGGCGGCGGTGGCGCCTCTGAAGCGGCGGATGAGCCTGCGCGGCGCCCGCGTGGCGGTCATGGGGGCCGGTGGCGCGGCGCGCGCGCTGGTCCACGGACTGGCACAGGAGCAGGCCCAGGTCACGATTTTCAACCGCACGGCCGGCCGCGCCAGGGCTCTGGCGCGGGAGGTCGGTGCGCGCTCCCTTCCCTGGGAGCGTTTGCGTCGCTTCGCCTGCGATCTCCTGGTCAACGCCACCTCGGTCGGGCTCGCCCCCGACATCGATCGGGCGCCTGTGCCCATCGCGTGGATCGATTCCCCCCGGGTCTACGACATCATCTACAACCCGCCGGAGACCCGGCTGATCCGCGAGGCGCGGGCGCGCGGCCGCGAGGTCATGGGAGGGCTCGAGATGTTCGTCGAGCAGGCGGCGGCGCAGTTCGTCCTGTTCACGGGGAAGGACGCCCCGACGGACGTCATGCGGGAGGCCGCGCTCCGCGCCCTGGGTCTTCGGGCCCGCCCCGTCGAGGCCGTCCCGGGTCCCGGGCGCGCGGCCCGGCGCGGCCAGGCCCTGTCCGGCCCGGTTCGTCCATCCTCGCACCCGGGCTCGAGGCGGCGCGCCCGCCACGGCGCCCGGCGCAAGGCTCGACGCCGCGGGGCGGCGCGGCGTGATTGACAGCCCCCGGGTGCTGCAGTAGAGTAGCCGCGGCCACTTCGGGAGACCTGCCGTGTACGCAAGGCCCGCCGGCGAGGATGACTTTGTGGACCTCACCATCCGCGAGGCGGCACGGCTCCGTCGCACCGCTCTGTTCCCGATCCAAACCCCCTTCGCGTATTGGTGGCGCTGAACGAGGCGCCGGCGGGACCTCGCCGTCCCGCCGCTCCCGGGAGGCGCAGGCGACCCGGAGAGAGTGCGCCCGGCCGCGGGCGTCCGCATCCTGACGGACGGCGTCGCGTGGCGGATTCATGATGAGGATGAGCGTCATGGCCGAGAAGGATGCAACCCGCCGAATCCCGAGGTCGATCGCTGCCGTGCTTCTGGTCGTGCAGGCCGGATGCGCGTCGGTCGAGCGCAACCCGAACGTCGTCTCTGCGTACAGCGACAAACTGAGCCTCTACAACTACAAGGAAGAGGGGACCCTGGTGCGTCTCGTGGTGGGGGTGGATGGGGCCCGCTTCATCCGGAGCGAGCACTACTTTCCGCTGTTCACGCAGGTCGCCAACAAATCGAAGATAACGTTCCTGGTCACGCGAGAGTCATTCACGCTGGAGGACCCGCTCGGGAACCAGTACTCGATCGTGCCGTCGCGCGAGCTGGCGGAGGGATACCCGAGGCTCGATTATGACCGGCGTCTGTTCAGGGACAACAGGCAATTCACTCTCAGTGGTGTCGATCTCTTCAACTACATCCAGAGCAGCTTCTATCCTGCGCCGTCCACGCGCTCCCTTCTGGTCGATTCGGTGAGCCTGCCGCCACGCACCTTCATGGAAGACGTGCTCTATTTTCCGATTCCCCAGTCGGGACTGAACGGCGTGCCCCTGCGCCTGTTGTTCAAGGTGAGGGGGCTCGAGGAGGCGGTCACCATCGTGTTCGAGGTGCCGCGCACCCTGGGAATCCTCGAGAAGGACAAGGGGAAGGAGAAGCAGAAGGAGGGAGAGGACCCTTGAAAGGCGGGTTCAATGTGGATCCGGCCGACCTCCCGGACCTGGCCCGCCGCGGCAACATCATCCCGATCTGCCGGGAAGTCGGCGCCGACCTGCTCACGCCGGTCGCCGCCTTCCTGCGCATCGCCGGCGGGGCGCGGCAGCCGTTCCTCCTGGAGTCGGTCGAGGGGGGCGAGTCCATCGCGCGCTATTCGTTCCTCGGGCGCGATCCCGCGCGTCTGGTGCGCGCCACCCTCGGCGGCACCGGCGAGGCGGGAGCGGGTCCGCTGGACGCGCTGCGACAGGCGATGGGCGGGTATCGTCCGGTCCGCCTCGGAGATCTGCCGCGCTTTACCGGCGGCGCCGTGGGGTATCTGTCTTACGACGTGGTGCGCCTGCTGGAGCGACTGCCGCGCTCGGCCAAGGACGATCTCCGGGTTCCCGACGTCCTGTTCGGCGTCTACGACACGGTGCTCGCGTTCGACCACTTGAAGCAGCGGATCCAGATCGTCACGAACCTGAGCACCGAGGAGGACGGCCGGCCGCTGCGGATCGGAATCCTGCGGGAGCGCTACGCCCGGGCCTGTCGTCGCATCGAGGCGATGCAGCGGCGGCTGCTCCGGCCGGCGGCGTCGCCGGCCCGCAGGCGACGCGGGCGCGGCCGCTGGAAGTCGAACATCAGCGAGGCCCGCTACAAGGAGAATGTGCGGCGCGCCAAGGACTACATTCGCGCCGGGGACATCTTCCAGGTGGTCCTGTCGCAACGCTTCGAGCGCAGCGCCAGCGTGGCCCCCTTCACGATCTATCGCGCCCTGCGCCGCATCAACCCGTCTCCTTACATGTACTACGTCGATTTCGGCGAGGTGGCGCTGGCGGGGGCGTCGCCGGAGATGCTGGTGCGCGTGGAGGGCGACCGCATCCGCACCCGACCGATCGCCGGCACGCGCCCGCGCGGCCGCCACGAGGACGAGGACCGCGCCCTCGAGCAGGAACTCCGTGAGGACCCCAAGGAGCGCGCGGAGCACGTCATGCTGGTCGACCTCGGGCGGAACGACCTGGGACGCGTCAGCCGCCCGGGGACGGTCGAGGTCAGCCGGTTCATGGGTGTCGAGCGCTACTCGCACGTCATGCACCTGGTGTCCGAGGTCACCGGCCGTCTGCGCCCCGATCGGGACGCCTTCGACGGCCTCCTGGCCTGCTTCCCCGCCGGGACGGTCTCGGGGGCACCCAAGGTGCGAGCCATGGAGATCATCGAGGAGCTGGAAACGACGCGCCGCGGGCCGTACGCCGGCGCCGTCGGCTACGTCGACTATTCGGGGAATCTCGACTCGTGCATCACCATCCGAACGACGGTCATGACGCGCGGCGTCGCCCACGTGCAGGCCGGCGCGGGGATCGTGGCCGATTCGGTGCCGCAGCGGGAGTATCAGGAGTGCGTGAGCAAGGCGGGCGCCCTGATCGACGCCATCGAGCGGGCGGAGGCGCGAGCGTGATCGTCGTCGTCGACAACTACGACTCGTTCACATATAACCTCGTCCAGTATCTTCAAGAGCTGGGGGCCGAGGTCGAGGTGTATCGCAACGACCGGATCACGGTGGACGGCATCGCGTCGCGTCACCCCGAGGCGATCGTGATCTCTCCGGGACCCAAGACCCCCGACGACGCGGGCATCACTCTCGAGACCGTGAGGGCGTTCTCGGGGCGGATACCGCTTCTGGGCGTCTGTCTCGGTCACCAGGCGATCGGGCAGGCCTTCGGCGGGCGGGTCGTCCGCGCGCCCACCCTGATGCACGGCAAGACCAGCCGCATCGCGCATGACGGCAAGACGATCTACCGGGGGCTTCCGAACCCGTTCGACGCGACTCGCTACCATTCGCTCGTCGTCGATCCCGCCTGCGTCCCGGGCGACCTGGAAATCTCGGCGCGCACCGAGGAAGGGGTGATCATGGGGCTGCGGCACCGCAGCCATCCGACGGAGGGCGTCCAGTTCCACCCGGAATCGGTCCTGACGGGCGAGGGGAAGAATCTCTTGAAGAATTTTCTGGAGAGGCCGTGACCGGTCCCCGCGACGTGGACGACGACCTGCAGGCGATCCTCGGGGAGGTGGTGGAAGGCCGGCCCCTCTCGGCGGCCGCGGCGCGGGCGGCCTTCGAGGCGATCATGGACGGCCGGCTGCCCCCGGCGCGCCTGGCGGCGCTTCTCGTGGCGCTGCGCATGCGCGGCGAGACGGTGGCGGAGATCACCGAGTTCGCGCGCGTGATGCGCGAGCGTTGCACCCCGGTGCGCTGCGAGGCCGAGGTGTTCCTGGACACCTGCGGGACCGGCGGCGACGGCGCCGGGACGTTCAACATCTCGACCGTCTCGGCGTTCGTCGTCACGGCGGCCGGAGTGGTCGTCGCGAAGCATGGCAACCGGTCGGTCAGCAGTCGTTGCGGAAGCGCCGACCTGCTGCAGGGGCTGGGCATCCGCGTCGACTCCGATGTGGCGACGGTGGAGCGCTCCCTGCGCGAGATCGGGATCGGCTTCCTGTTCGCGCCCTCGCTGCACGGCGCCATGCGACATGCGGCGCCCGTGCGGCGCGAGCTGGGCGTGCGGACGGTCTTCAACCTCCTCGGTCCTCTGACCAACCCGGCCGGCGCGCGTCACCAGCTGCTGGGGGTCTACGATCCGCGCCGCCTCGAAGTGATGGCGGAGGTGCTGCGGGAGCTCGGATCGGTGCGGGCCATGGTCGTGCACGGCGACGGCCTGGACGAGATGACGCTGCATGGCCGCACGCGCGTCGCGGAGCTCAAGGACGGCCGCGTGCGCGTCTACGAGCTGACCCCGGAGGACGCCGGCCTGGATCGGGCCCGTCTCGAGGACCTGGCCGGGGGGGACGTGGCGCAAAACGTCGGGATCGCGCGGCGCATCCTGGACGGCGAGCGCGGACCCAGGCGCGACGTGGTGCTGCTGAACGCCTCGGCGGCGCTCATGGTGGCCGGCCAGGCGGAGGACCTCGCGGCCGGGGTGGCGCTGGCCGGGCGGGCGATCGATTCGGGCGCCGCCTCGAGAGTGGTGGAGCGACTGTGCGCGCTCTGTCCTTTGGAAAGCGCCGTGTCCTGATCCCGGCGCGCGGGGGGGCCTGAAGCGTGGATATTCTCGATCGCATCGTACGGGCGAAGAGGGCGCAGGTGGAGCGCGACAAGGAGCGCCTGTCGCAACGGCGCGCCATCGAGCTGGCGACCAGCGCCCCGCCGCCGAGGGATTTCGCCGCCGCCCTGCGCCGCGAGGGTCGCGTGAACGTCATCGCCGAGATCAAGAAGGCGTCCCCATCCAGGGGGGACATTCAGGCGCGCGCCGACGTCGGCGGCGTCGCCGAGGGCTACTCGCGCGCCGGAGCCGTCGCCCTCTCGGTCCTGACGGAGTCGCGGTTCTTTCTCGGGTCGGGGGAGGACCTCGGGAGGGCCAAGCAGGCGGTGGACATTCCGGTTCTGCGGAAGGACTTCGTGCTGGAGGAGTACCAGGTGTACGAGAGCCGGGTGATGGGCGCCGATTCGCTGCTCCTGATCGCCCGGATCCTGTCGTCGAAGGAGCTGTCGACCCTGATCGGGGTGGCGCGCTCGCTGCACATGGAGCCGCTGGTCGAGGTGCACGACGAGGAGGAGGCGAGGCGGACGGTGGACGGCGGCGGGACGATCATCGGGGTCAACAATCGCGATCTGGCGACCCTGAACGTCTCGATCGACACCTCCCTGCGCATCGGGCCGCTCCTCCCCGAATCGACGGTGCGCGTGAGCGAGAGCGGCATCGAGAGCCGTCAGGACATCGACCGGCTGCGATCGGCGGGGTTTCACGCCTTCCTGATCGGGGAGCGGCTGATGCGCGAAGCGGATCCGGGAGGGGCGCTCCGCGGGCTGCTGGGCGAGGAGGCGTCGTGATCGTGCGGGTCAAGCTGTGCGGTCTGACGCGCCTGGAGGACGTCCTCCTGGGAGTGGAGCTGGGGGTGGACGCCTTCGGCTTCAATTTCGTCGAGGGCAGTCCCCGGCGGATCACCCCGGAGCTGGCGAAGGATCTGTGCGCCGCGCTGCCTCCGTTCGCGACGCGCGTCGGCATTTTCGCCGACGAGCTGCCGCGCGTCATGGAGGCGACGGCCTTGCTGGCGGGGCTGACCTGCCTGCAGCTCCATGGCGACGAGCCGCCGGAGTCCTGCCGGGCGATCGCCATGCCCTGGTACAAGGCGCACCGGGTCGGGCCGGACTTCGCTCCGGAGTCGGTGTCGCGCTATCGATCCTCGACCTGCCTTCTGGACGCCAGCGTGCCGGGCGAGAAGGGAGGAACGGGCTCGACCTTCGATTGGAGGGTGGCGCGCGAGACCTCGGCCTATGCGAGGGTCATCGTGGCGGGAGGACTGACGCCGGCGAACGTCGGCGAGGCGATCGACCTGGCGCGTCCCTACGCCGTCGACGTCAACAGCGGTGTGGAGAGCGCGCCCGGAAAAAAGGACCGCAGGCTCCTGGCCGAGTTCATGGAACGGGCGCGCGGCGCCCGGCGGACCGCGGAGGGCCCGAGGTGACGGCACCCGACGGCGGCGGGCATTTCGGCCCCTATGGCGGCCGATACGTCCCCGAGACCCTCATGAGCCCGCTCCAGGAGCTCGAGGAGGCCTGGATGGCGGCCCGGGTCGATCCCGTCTTCCTGAAGGAGCTCGACCATCTCTTGAAGACGTTCGCGGGCCGCCCGACCCCGCTGTACCGAGCCGACAACCTCTCGGCGCGCGTCGGAGGCGGCGCGCGCGTCTATCTGAAGCGTGAGGATCTGGCGCACACCGGAGCGCACAAGATCAACAACACCCTCGGTCAGGCGCTCCTGGCCCGGCGCATGGGAAAGACGCGGGTGATCGCCGAGACGGGCGCCGGACAGCACGGCGTGGCCACGGCCACGGTCGCGGCCCTCTTCCGCCTGCGCTGCGCCATCTACATGGGTGAGGAGGACATGCGCCGCCAGGCGCTGAACGTCTATCGGATGCGCCTCCTGGGGGCCGAGGTCAGGCCGGTCGCGGCCGGCAGCCGAACGCTGAAAGATGCGATCAACGAGGCGATGAGGGACTGGGTGACCAACGTGAAGGACACGCACTACATCCTCGGCTCCGTCCTGGGGGCGCACCCGTACCCGGCGATGGTGCGCGATTTCCAGTCGGTGATCGGCCACGAAGCCCGCATGCAGGTCCTGGGTGCCGAGGGCCGGCTGCCCGACGCCCTGGTGGCGTGCGTCGGGGGCGGCAGCAATTCGATCGGCCTGTTCCACGCCTTCCTGGACGATCGGGATGTCCGCCTGATCGGCGTCGAAGCCGGCGGCACATCCCTCGCTCCCGGCCGCCACGCGGCCCGATTCGCGGGCGGCGGGTTGGGCGTCCTGCAGGGCACCCGCACATTCCTGCTCCAGGACGAGAGCGGCAACATCCTGCCGACCCATTCCGTGTCCGCCGGGCTGGACTATGCGGCCGTCGGGCCGGAACACGCCCACCTGCGCGATACCGGCCGCGCCGTCTACAGCCATGTCTCCGACGAGGAAGCGCTCGCGGCGTTCCACGCGCTGGCCGAGCTCGAG
>DATFVU010000029.1:0-2955 GCA_035260145.1 Candidatus Polarisedimenticolia bacterium
CGAAGAATTCCCGAAGCTTCGAACTCGACGAGCTCGTGCGAAAGGTGGACACGCTCAAGGAGCGCTTCGCGGAGCTCCGGGGGCACCTTTGATCAGGAGGCGCTGCGCCGCGAGCTGGCGCGCGTCGAGGCCGACGTCGCCGATCCGGGCCTCTGGAACGATCCCGCCCGCGCCCAGTCGGTCCTGAAATCCCGCACCCGCCTCACCGAGGAGATCGAGGCCTTCCAAAGGCTGGAAAAGAAGGTCGAGGACGCCGAGGTATGCGCCGAGCTGGCGCGCGAAGGCGAGGACGTGATGGCCGATCTCAAAGAGGCCGTCGACGTCCTGCAGTCGGCGCTCGACGAGTGCGAGCTCGAGATCATGCTGACCGGCGAGCACGACGCCGGTAACGCGATCCTGACCATCCATCCCGGCGCGGGCGGAACCGAATCGCAGGATTGGGCCGAGATGCTGTACCGGATGTACCTGCGCTGGGCGGAAGGGCACGGCTACCGGGTGGAGGCGCTCGACTACCAGAAGGGGGACGAGGCGGGGATCAAGAGCTCGACTCTCCTGGTGAAGGGGAAGGACGCGTACGGGTTCCTGCGCGCCGAGAGCGGCGTGCATCGCCTGGTGCGCATCTCGCCCTTCGACTCCTCGGGCCGGCGGCACACCTCGTTCGCCTCGGTGTTCGCCTACCCGGAGCTGGACGATACGATCGAAGTGGCGATCGAGGAGAAGGATCTGCGGGTCGACACGTACCGATCGAGCGGCGCGGGCGGGCAGCACGTGAACGTCACCGACTCGGCGGTCCGCGTCACCCACCTGCCGACGGGCATCGTCGCGTCCTGCCAGAACGAGCGATCGCAGCACCGCAACCGCGACATGGCGATGAAGATCCTGCGCGCCCGCCTATACGATCTCGAGCGGCGCAAGCGGGATGAAAAGCGGGCGGCCGAAGAGGGGGCCAAGAAGGACATCGATTTCGGCAGCCAGATCCGCTCGTACGTTCTGCAGCCGTACACGCTCGTCAAGGACCACCGCACCGGCTTCGAGCGGGGAGACGTTCAGCGCGTCCTGGACGGCGACATCGACGACTTCATCAAGGCCTTTCTGCTGCGGCGCAGCCGTCCGGCCGCCGGGGGTCAGGCCGAGGCATCCCCCACCCCACGATGATCCCGGGCGGGGGTCCGGAGACGCCCGCGGTGGCGGGAAAGCCTTGCCAATCTTGCGATTGACAGGGCCACGATGCCCCGGTATATTGGCACTCGACCTTGATGAGTGCTAAAAGGCGCCCCGATGCATGACAAGCCGATCGATGCCCGCGCGGAAGAGATCCTCAAGAAGGTCATCGTCAACTACATCGTGACGGGCGAGCCTGTCGGATCGCGCACCGTCGCCAAGCTGAGCCGGGAGGGTCTGAGTCCCGCCAGCATCCGCAACGTCATGGCCGACCTGGAGGAGATGGGCTTTTTGGCTCAGCCGCACACCTCGGCCGGCCGCATCCCAACCGACAAGGGGTACCGCTATTACGTGGACGGCCTGCTGAAGCCGCCGCGCCTGGCGCCCCGCGACCGGGCGCTCATCGACGAGAGCCTGTCCCGCGCGGCCTCGGAGTTCGGCGAGGCGATGGAGATCATCCCCAAGCTGCTGTCGCGGCTGACCCGCCAGGTGGGGTACGTGATCACGCCCCCCATCCGTGACGCGGTCCTCAAGCACATCGAGTTCGTGCGTCTGCATGAGCGTCGCGTGCTGTGCGTTTTCGTGGATCGATCGGGTGTGGTCAGCCATCGCATTATCGAGGTCGAGGCGGAGTACCGGCAGGCCGACCTCGACCGGGCCGGCCGCTACCTGGTGGCCGAGTTCGCCGGCCTCGTCCTGGGGGACATTCGGGCGCGCCTGGTCGCGCTCATGGCCGAGGAGAAAGCCGCTTTCGACGCTCTCCTGCGCAACGCCATCAACCTCGGTGTCCTCTACCTGAACGCCGAGGAAGACGGCCGGCGGCTGGTGATCGAGGGGACCAGCAACATCATGAAACATCCTGAGTTCGCCGACATGGACACGATGCGCCGGCTGTTCGAGACGTTCGAGGAGAAACACCACCTGGTGAAGCTTCTCGACCGCTGCCTGGAGGCCTCCGGCGTGCGGGTCGTGATCGGCTCCGAATCAGACGACCCGGCGCTGAAGAGTCTGGCCCTGGTCGCCTCCCCCTACCAGATCGATCAGCGCTCGGCCGGCATCGTCGGGCTCCTGGGCCCCACCCGCATGGAATACGAGCGGGCCGTGGCGCTCGTCGGCTACATCTCCAGGCTGCTCTCCAGTTTATTGACCAACACCCCCCACTGACCTATATTCGGGCGGGAGGTCGTATGCGAACGCGTCCCCGCAAGCCGACCGATCCGCCGGAAGCCCAGCGCCCCGGCGAGGACGAGGAGGAGCCCATCGAAATCCTGGAAGTGGTCGGGGTCGACGAGGCGACCGGCGCCGTCGTCAAGGATGAGAAGGAACGCCCGGGGCGCGCTGCGCACGCTCACCCGGCGCACGCCAAGCAAACCGCCGCAGAGACGCGCGACCTCGAAGAGGCCCTGCGGGACAAGGAAAAATATTACGACCTGTTCCTGCGCAAGCAGGCCGAGTTCGACAATTTCCGGAAACGCATGGAGCGGGAGCGCGAGGAGTTCGGCGCCGGCGCCGCCCGCGACGTGCTGAAGCGGCTCCTGCCGGTGCTGGACAACATGGAACGGGCGCTGCGTGCCAGCGAAGGATCGAACGACCCGCTCTACAAGGGGATCGAGCTCGTGCACCAGCAGTTCCTGGATCTCCTGAAGAAGGAGGGGATCCGACCGGTGGAAGCGCTCGGCGCCCGCTTCGATCCGCGTCTGCACGAGGCGGTGGAGGTCCTGGACGTGACGGGGTTCGAGGCGGACGTCGTCCTGGAGGAGATGCAGAAGGGGTACACGCACAACGACAGGCTGT
>DATFVU010000030.1:0-4651 GCA_035260145.1 Candidatus Polarisedimenticolia bacterium
CCCCGCCACAGATCCGCGCCACCAAACGAGACGCCGATCCTCTGATCGAGCTGCGATACGTCCTGGGCGCGCAGATCGAAGTAGAAGCCCTCCTTCGGGGACCAGGTCAGGAACAGGCGCTCGGCGGTGAAGCCGTTCGGCACCTCCCGGAACTCCGAGAACTTCGCGGAGTGTTCGGGGTCCTGGTCCTGGCCGGCGACGCCCACCGTCGCTTCGCCCGTGACATTGTCTTTGCCTTTCTGCTCCTCCTCCGCCGTAAACACCGGCGCGCCGGGAGACAGGACGAACGCGACCACAAATCCGAGCGCGATGGCTCTATGATTCGTCATGATCCCTCCTTTCAGCGCAGGAACCGCATGCCCGCGGGGTGATTCGATCCGTGGATCATCGAATGGCAGTTCACGCAGCCCCGGTCGAACATCCGGCTGTTGGGGAAGAATTCGGGCCCCGAAGAGGCGTCCGAGTAGGGCTGGGTCGGATGCCGCGTCTCGTCGTGGCATTGCTGGCACAGGCGCGGGACCTTGGCGACGAGAAGCCGCGGATTCAGCGTCCCGTGCGGGTCGTGGCAGGTGACGCAGCTCTCCTTCACCGGCGGGTGCTCCCACAGCATCGGCGCGCGTCTCTCGGCGTGACAGGCGTAACAGTTCTCGTTGATTGAGAACTGTTTCAGCATCGCGGGGCCGTTGCTGCCGTGCGGATTGTGGCAGGAGGTGCAGGTGATCTGCCCCTCGCGCATCGGCATGTGGGCGGATCGGGACAGCGACGCCTTGCGCTTCAAATGACAGGTCGTGCAGGTCTCGAACTCCGTCGTCTTCGCCAGGAGCCGCGTCGACGGCGAAGGGGCGTGGTGGATGCTGTGGCAGGTCGTGCAGGCGAGGCCGCGCCCCTCGTGCGTGCTCCCCTGCCAGTGGGACCGATCGCCGCGCTCGTGACACGTCAGGCAGATCGCGTTCAGCTCGGCGGCGGGGAGATGTCCCGGGTTCTTTATCTTGTCCTTCTCGCCTCCCGACTCGATGTGCGCGGCGCCGGGACCGTGGCACGATTCGCAGCTCGAGGCGCCGTCCCAGGTCTTCACTTCGGTCTTGCCGTGCGCAGTCAGCTTGAATGCGTCGGCCTGCTCCTGGTGGCACGTGGCGCACTCGCTCGATCCGGCATAAGCCGTCGCCGGCGGGCTCGCCGGAGGGGGCTTGACCTCTTGCGCGGAAGTCGCAGGCAATCCGGTGAGCCAGACCGCGGCGAGAACCGAGTATGCGACGACCTGGAACCGTGTTCTCGGCATCGGGAGGATCCTCCGGAATGGAGTCTCGCAAACAACGTGCCGGGCATTCTGCCAGAGCCCCGTGGCGGGCGCAATCACCCTTGAGTGCGTTTTCGCCAGGATTTTCGGCTCGATTTCTCCACGAAATTCGTGCGCGCCGCGGAGCGATCGGCGATAGAGCCCGCGACAAAGGACCGGTCGTTCACGAATTATTTTCGCCGGATCGACCGAGTTACGGTCGATCACTGCAAAATCTGCGCCTCGCGTGGCACTCGTGCTCTCTGCGGAGGCCCGTCGGCTTCGACCGGTACGCTCGTGCGGTTGGCACGCCGGCTGCACTTCTCACAGCGAGGAGGGTGCCATGAAAATTCTAGTCGCCTATGACGGATCGCTGGCCGCCGACGCCGCCATCGATCATGTCCTCGTGCGACCGTGGCCGGAGGGCACACAGATCCGCGTCCTGACGGTGCTCGAGACGCCAGTGTTCTATCCCACGCCGGGGGGCATCGAGGTCTATCCGCCTCTCAGCGAGACCGTGCGCCAGTCGATGCTCGAAACCGCCCGGCACAGCATGCTGGCGGCGGTCGAGAAGCTCAAGGCCAAGCCTGGCATCGTGCCGAGCTGCGAGCTGCGCGAGGGGGACGTGAAGTACGTCCTATTGAAAGCCATCCGGGAATGGAAATGCGACCTGGTGGTGGTCGGCTCGCACGGCAAGAAGGCTCTCGACAGACTGTTCCTGGGCAGCGTCTCCCACGCTCTGGTCACGCGCGCCCCCTGCGATGTGGAAATCGTCCGTCCGCGCCGTCAGGCGGCCTGAGCCTTCCTCCCGGAGGCGGCGCCGATTGACCGGCCCCACCGTTCGACCTAGTCTTGGGGCCATGGCCCGCTCGGGATTCACCGCCGCCGACGGTCTCGGGTACATCGACGAGCTGGTGCGGCTCACGGCGCCACCCCTACGCGAAGCGGACATCTGCCGGGAGGGGCTCGCCCTGATCGCCGAGGCCCTGGGGGCCAGGGGCGGATCGTTCGTGATGTCGGCCGGCCCGGGCGCTCCCCCCGTCGGGATCGCCTCCTGGGGTGAGGCGCCGGAATCCGATCTCGCCGAATTCATGCGGGAATGCGTCGAGGCGAAGGGGGACCTGCATGAGGTCGGGTCGTCCCGGGGCTCCTCTCCCGCCCGCGTCACGATTCCGGTTCCAGTCGACGCCGGCGCCGCCGGACTTCTGGTCCTGGACCGCCCGTCCAGGTGGGGAAAGCCAGCGCGCGACTTCGCGCTCTCCGCGGCCCGCATCCTCGCGGGGTCGCTCCGGGCGGCGCGGATCATCGACGAGGCCCGGCGCCAGGGGGAGGCCCTGGCGCAGCGCAACGTGGAGCTCGAGGCCCTCGGCAAGCTCGCCGCCATGCTCCAGGAATTGGATCGGGAGGACGACCTGCTGCAGGCGGCGCTGGATCTCGTCCTGGAGAGGCTGGCGCTCAATTCGGGCTGGATCTTCTGGGGCCACGAATCGCTCGGACGGCTGGAGCTGGCGGCCAGTCGCGGTCTGTCGGCGGACTTCATCGAGCGCTCCCGTCGACAGGGGATCGGCACCTGCCTCTGCCTGGACGTCTTCGCCACCGGGAGGCTCAAGGTCGCTCGGAACACCACCGAGTGTCCGCGCCTGCCGGAGCTCGTGTCGGGCCGTGAACGGATGACCCACGCCTGCATCCCCCTCAAGTTCGAGCGCGGCGTGCTCGGGGTGATGAACATCGCCAATCACCCCGGGCGCACGTTCTCCCAGGAGGAGCTCCACTTCCTCGAGATCGTGGGGAATCAGCTCTGCATGGCCGTCGACAAGGCCCGCATCGCGCGCGCCGAAGCGCGGCGCAACGCGGAGTCCCGCGCCCTCACCGACCTGGCGCGGTCGATCGGCGGAAGCCTCGACCTCGACCGGGTGCTCGCCGCCACGGGCGAATACGCCCGCGACCTGCTGTCCGCCCATCGCTGCGCCATCTTTCTCGGGAACGGCCCCGACCTCGATTTCGCTTACCTCACGGGCCCGCCCATGGAGGGCCTTGTCCTCGGCCGTCCGGCCAATCTGGAGACGCTGGGCTCGCGCGCCCTTCCCGAGGTCATCCGGAGCCGGCGCCCGCTGGTCGTCACCGATGCCGCGGCCGACGCAGCGAGCAACGCCGATCTGGCGCAGCGCTGGGAGATCGGCTCGGCGATCCTCGTGCCTCTCGTGACGCACGACAGTCTGGCGGGGATCCTTCAGGCCACCCGCACGGTCCCCTCCACCTGGACGAAGGAAGAAGTCGAGCTGGCGGACGCCCTCGGGCGCCAGGCGGCGGTGGCGATCGAGAACGCCCGGTTGTACCGGGAGGCGAAGGACGCCCTTCTGAAGCTCCAGCAGGCCCAGTACGACATGATGAAGTCGGAGCGGATGGCGGCGGTCGGCACGCTCGCCTCGAGCCTGGCGCACGAAGTCCGCAATCCGCTGAACTCGATCAGCCTGCAGCTCGTCCTCCTCTCCCGCCGCGTCGCCAGGGGCGGTCAGGGCGCCGACGGCGAGATCGCCTCCCTGGTGGAGACCGCCCGCCGCGAGATCGATCGCCTCGACATGCTGGTCGGCGATTTCCTGTCGTTGTCGTCGATCGACCGCGTGCGGCTCAAGGAGCAGGACCTCTGGGAGGTCGTGCGCGAGGTCCTGGCGCTGCTGATCCCGGTGGCATCGCAGAAGGGGCTGACGCTCGCGGAGGGCGCGGGCGATTCCCTGCCTCCGCTCCTGCTCGATCGTGAGAAAATCAAGCAGGTCCTCATCAACCTCGTGCGCAACGCCATCGAGGCGACGTCCGAAGGCGGCTCGGTCACGATCTCGGCCCGCCTGTCCGGCGACTCGGTGGTGCTCGAGGTCACCGACACGGGGGTCGGCATAGAGCCGGGACTGGACGTGTTCGACTTCTTCACCACGACGAAGCGCGGAGGCACAGGCCTGGGGCTGCCGATCGCGCGCCGGATCCTCGAGGCTCACGGCGGGAGCCTCACGTTCGAGAGCGAGCCGGGACTGGGCACGACGTTCTTCGTCACGTTCAAGGTTCCCGAGCCGGGCCGGCCGACGATCGAGGCGGGGGGGGCGCGATGAATCACGACAAGGGACGCATCCTGATCGCGGACGACGAGGAGGCGGCGCGCCGCAGCCTCGGTCAGATCCTGAGCGAGGACGGCTACGAGGTGTTCCTGGCCCAGGACGGCGAGGAGGCGCTGCGCCTCGTCGCCGAGCATTCGCCCGACATTCTCCTCAGCGACCTCCGGATGCCGAAGCTCGACGGCCATGAACTGCTGACGCGGGTGCGGCAGGCGTACCCCGACGTGGCGCTCATGATCATGACGGCGCACGGCACGATCCGGAGCGCCGT
>DATFVU010000031.1:0-2524 GCA_035260145.1 Candidatus Polarisedimenticolia bacterium
TCCGTGCCGCGGAATTTGGCCCGCTGCTTCTCGATGACATCACTGACCGACTGCATGATGAGATCTTCGGCGTCCTCTTTGCGCCCCAACTCTTTCCAGGCCCACCGCAGGAACCTGTCGTAATGCTTCTCGAACACGCGACCCAGTGCCGCATCGAAATCGAACCCCACCGCTGAATCCCTCCATCTACTCCTGAAGTCGCCGGATTTCAGAATGTCAAGGCCGGATCCGTATGACCGAGATATGACTAAGCGGGACGCAATGCCGCGCAAAGGGACGCAACGAAGCGCCCACAGGGAGCGGACTTGCGCCTAGTTTTGCGTGGTGTGATTCTTTGGGCGGGCTGAAAATCCCTGCGTCGGCGGTTCAATTCCGTCCCGCGGCACCACTTCCCGGCATCGCCCCCCCCTGTTCTGACCCGCCAAACGCCCGGGTGGGCAAGGACGTCTTCATCGAGGCGGTCTGCGACGGGGCGTGTGACACAGGTCCCTTCGGGCCCGCGATCGCCCGCTGATACGGAGGCCCATCGAGCGCGCGTCCGTACGATAATGGCCCCGTGGCCCGGCCGGGCCGGGACAATCCCGGCCCGGCGGGCGCCCTGGAGACCTCCATGAATGAACCGTTGACCCGTCGAGGCTTCGCCCGCGACGTCGCGTACGCTCTGGGCGCTTGCTCGGTCGCGCCCGGGCTGGCGCGGGCGGCCGTCGAACCTGGGGCCGCCCCGCGCATCCGGCCCGACGCCGAGCCGCCGGCCGGGCTCGTGAGGCTCGATTCGAACGAAAACCCGTACGGCCCGTCGGTCAAGGCGCTCGAGGCGATGAGCCGGTCGCAGAAGATCGCCGCGCGCTACCCCGACGCCCTCGAGGAGGAGTTGTCCAACGCCTTGGCGAAGTTCCACGGCGTGCAGCGGGACAATATCCTCCTCGGGTGCGGCTCGGGCGAGATTCTGCGCATGGCCGACATGGCCTTTCTGGGGCCGGACCGGACGGTCGTCGCGGCGGAGCCCACCTTCGAGGCGGTGCTGTCGTACGCGAAGGTCACGCGCGCCGACGCCATCAAGATCCCGCTCACTCCCGATTACCGGCACGACCTGTCGCGCATGGCGGCCGCCTGCGGCGGGCGGACCGGACTGGTGTACGTCTGCAATCCGAACAATCCGACCGGCACGATCGTGAGGCGTGACGAGATGGAGGCGTTCATCGCGCGCGTCCCGAAGACCACCACCATCCTGGTCGACGAGGCCTACTGCCATTTCGTGGAGGACGCGGCCTACGCCAGCGCCTTCGAGTGGGTCGGCAAGGCGCCCAACCTGATCGTGGTGCGCACGTTCTCGAAGATCTACGGTCTGGCGGGAATGCGGCTGGGCTACGCGGCGGCGACGAAACAGGCGGTCGAGGAGATGGGCCGGCACCGCATCTGGAGCAACACCAACGCCGCGGTGCTCGAGGCGGCAATCGCCTCGCTTCTGGATACCGGACATATCCCGCGCCATCGCCGCGCCGTCACCGACGGGAAGCGTTGGTTGAGCGCCGAACTCGAGAAGGATGGCCGGGCCGTCATCCCCTCGGAGGCGAACTTCGTCATGATCGATGTCGGATCGGACGTCGAGCCGGTGATCGCCGCCCTGCGCTCGCGCGACGTGCTGCCCGGGCGCAAATTTCCCTCCTTGCCGAACTGGCTGCGCGTCACCGTCGGGACGCCGCAGGAGATGCGGCGCTTCCTGGAGGCGTTCCGCGCCATCGCACCGGCGCGCGATATTCGCGCCGCCTGAGTCGACCGCGCCAGGAGAGGCCCGTGTTGTACATCCTCTGGGAGTTTCGCGTCAGGAAGGATCGGATCCCCGAATTCGAAGAGCACTATCGGGCCGACGGGACGTGGGCGCGGTTCTTTCGCGCCGGGCGCGGATTCCGCGAGTCACTGCTGCTGCGCGATCGGGAGGCGCCCGGCCGCTACATGACGATCGACGTGTGGGACGATCCGGCCTCGTTCCGCGCCTTTTCCGACGCCAACTCCGAAGAGTACAGGAGCATCGACCGGCGATGCGCCGAGCTGACCGACGCGGAGCGCTGTCTCGGGCATTTCGAGGCGCCCTGAGGGTCCCTCCGGCCCCGGTTCGCGGCCGCTCCTCAGAGCCAGCCGCGCAGTCGCAGGATCTCCAGGTGCCGCTCGTAGGTGAGCGCCACCATGGCGAACGAAGCGAGGGTGGCGAGGAGCGCTCCCCCGGAGAGCCACCTGAGCGCGATCTCTCCGGCGCGGCTCCTGGGCTCGCCGGGAGCGACCATGAGCCCCAGCGTCCCACCGGCGATCAGGCCGCCGATGTGCGCGATGTTGTCGATCCCCGGCATGAAGAACATGATCACGCCGTAGACCGCCCAGCGCAGCAGCTGGTCGGAGATCATCCGCCCGGTCCTCCCGCCGCGAAAGCGGCCGAACGTGATCCCGAATCCCATCAGCCCGAACAACGCGCCCGAGGCGCCGACGGCAGGCACCTGCGGACTGAAGAGCGCGCTCGCGGCGAACGCGC
>DATFVU010000032.1:0-5259 GCA_035260145.1 Candidatus Polarisedimenticolia bacterium
GACCGCCCGCCGCGCGAAGCCCTCCGGGTCCCCCGCGTCCGAGGCGCGGAGAAGCGCGAGCAGCTGGTCCCGTAGGGCGTGCAGGGCGGCGGCGGGAGTCTCTCCCGTCACCTCCGGCGCCGGCGCGGCGTTGCCGAAGCCGGTGCGTCCGTCGGACGTATCCACCTTGACGACGATGTTCTCGGCGGTCGCGTACTGGTGGCCGGCGATGCGATAACCCTCCGAGAGACGGAAGGGCACCGGGATCGCCTCGACGTGGTTGACGCGGATCATCCCGGCAGACGGGGGAAGCGCCGTCGCAGCTCCTCGACGAGAGGCGCCACACCGTCCCGCAGAGGATCGCAGCAGGGAACACCATGGCGCCGGCTCAGGGCGGCCGCCTGCGCACGTGTCTCGTCGGGCGTCAGGCCCTCGTGGTTCAGGGTGATCGCCATGACGGGCTTCCCGCTGAGCAGTTGAATTACGGTCGATTCCTTCTCGACACCGGCCAGAGGAAATTCGGGAAACCCATCGTAGTGAGAGCGCGCCGGCGCGTGCTGGAGAACGACGCAATCGGGGCGCGCTCCGGCCAGGATCTCGAACCCGCCGGGGTAGGCCGGATGCGTGAGGCACCCCTGGCCCTCGATGACGATGACGTCCGGCCGCCCCTCCTCGAAGGCGCGAATCACCTGGTGCTCGATCTCCCCGGAGACGAAGTCGTTCACCAGGCTGTCCATGATGAGGCCGTAAAGCACCCCCTGCATCCACGACGTCTGGCCCGTGCCGACCAGCACGGCCTTGATGCCCCGCTCCTCGAGACCCTGCACCAGCCGCACGGCGGTCGTCCTCTTGCCGACTCCCGAATCCGTTCCCAGGACGGCGACGCGCAGCGACGCCACCTTGAGGATTCCGCCGGTGAAGGCGTGCATGTCCTCTCTGGAAGGAGTCCGCCGGACGTCGCGGATGCGCGCTCCCCTGGCGCGGGCCATGGCGGCAAACTCCGGGTCATCGCCGAGAATCTCGTGCAATCCGGAATCGACGTTGATGCCTCTGGACAGGGCCTGGAGGATCGCCGGCCGCAAGGCCTGTGGCAGGACGCCGCCGTGCGTGGCCACGCCGACGACCAGGTAATCGGGAGGGCGTCCCGCCGAGCGGATCGCCTCCTCGAGCCCGGCCACGATCGGGATGCCCGCGGGAGCTCCGTCCAGGACCTCTCCGGCATCGCGTCCGGCCAGGCTCTTGTCGATGACGGCCAGGACCCGATAGCGCTCCGTGTGGCGGACGAGCCCGTGCGCGGTCTTCCCCTCCGTGGTCCCGAAAGCACCGTCGCACAGAACCACGGCCGTTCCATCCCGCCTGGAGGATGTCATGATTTCGCGGACTGTAGCACAGGTGCGGATCGCGCGCGGTGCCCGTTCTTGACGGCCTTTCGGGGCTTGCCCTAAGATGGCCGCATGGTCACGGGTTTCAATACGGACGTGCAGCACGGAGGCAAGGTCTACCACGTCCAGACCGAAGACAAGGGTGTGCAGAACCCGATCATCGAGACCCTGATCTACATGGGCGGAGAGATCCTGGCGGCTCGCCGCTCCTCCTATGCCGATCTCCTCAAGCAGGGACTGGACGAAAAGGAGATCGCGGAGCGCATCGAAACGCAGCACAATCGCATGATCCTCGACGTCCGGGAAGGCAAGTACGACAGCAAGCAGATTCGACCGTTCGGCGAAGGGATCATCTCGAGCAAGAGCTTCGACGAAGTCGTCGTGGAATGGCTCAAGTCACAGACGGCGGTGGAGCGAATCATCTTGAAGATGGTCGGCTCGGACGGCTTCGTGGAAGGCTCGACCGCGCGCCTGGACCTTCTCGTCAGCCGTCCGTCCAACGGTCAGGGCGTGGCCGGCGCCAAGGTGAAGGTGAAGCTGATCAGCACGGTGGCCAAACCCCGCACCCTCGTCGAGGGAACGACCGACGATGCCGGCCAGGTGTCGCTCTCCTGTCCCCTGCCGGTCCTGGATGAAGGGTCCGCGGCCCTCATCGTCCAGGCCAGCAGCGGCAAGGAAAGCGCCGAGATCAAACAGATGATCAAGAAGCCGGCGCGCAAGGCCGGCTGAGCCGCGGCATGACCATCATCCTCAACGGTCAGGAGCGGATGGCCCCCGCGGGATCCTCCGTGCTGGCGCTCCTGGAGACGCTCGGGCTCGCGCCCGGTCGCGTGGCGGTCGAGCTGAACGGGGTGATCGTGCGCCGCGATACCTTCGCCCGTGCGATTCTGAGCGACAGCGATCGAATCGAGGTGGTCCACTTCGTCGGGGGTGGGTGAGGATCATGAAGAGCGACACTCTCACCATCGGGGGTCGCAGCTTTCCGTCCCGGCTCATCGTGGGGACGGGGAAGTACCCGTCCTTCGAGGTCATGCGGCGCGCCATCGAGGCGTCCGGCGCCGCCATGGTCACGGTGGCGGTTCGGCGCGTCGATCTCTCCAAGAGCGGCGACGCCCTGCTCGACTTCATCGAGACCAGGAAGATCGCGATCCTGCCGAATACCGCCGGCTGCAGGACGGCCGACGAAGCGGTGCGCACGGCGCGTCTGGGGCGGGAGGCCGGACTCTCGGACCTCGTCAAGCTGGAGGTCATCGGTGACGACAAGACCCTGTTTCCGGACAACGAGGGCCTGCTGCAGGCCACGCGTGTGCTGGTGAAGGAGGGGTTCACCGTTCTGCCGTACACGAACGACGATCTCGTCGTCGCCAAGCGGCTGCGCGACGCGGGCGCCGCCGCCGTCATGCCGCTCGCCGCGCCGATCGGCTCGGGCCTCGGCGTGCAGAACCCGGCCCATCTCCGGCTGCTCCTCGAGGAAATCCACGACATTCCTGTCATCGTAGACGCCGGCGTCGGCACGGCCTCGGACGCGTCGATGGTCATGGAGCTGGGGGCGGACGGAGTGCTGATGAACACCGGCATCGCCGGTGCGACCGACCCGGAAAAGATGGCGCGCGCCATGCGCTGGGCGGTCGAGGCGGGCCGCCTCGCGTTCGAGGCCGGCCGGATCCCGAAAAAGCCTTACGCTTCCGCCAGCAGCCCGATGGAAGGAATGGTTCGCCGGGACGGGCCATCGGCCTGAAAGATCCCTCAGGAGCGGCGATGCTCGCGGATGGCGGCGCGGGCCTCCTTGCGCTGATCCTTCTCCTTGATGGCCTCCCGCTTGTCCCAGAATTTCTTCCCCTTCGCCAGCGCGATCTCCACCTTGACCCGCCCCTTCGAGAGATAAAGACGCAGCGGCACCAGTGTGTGCCCGCCCGAGTGCGTCTTCTGCGCCAGCTTGAGGATCTCCTGTCGATGCAGCAGGAGCTTCCGGGGCCGCAGCGGGTCGTGATTGGCGTAGCCGCCGTGGGAGTACGGTGAGATGTGGCAGTTGTGCAGAAACACCTCCCGCCCGTCCACGCGCGCGAAGGCGTCCTTGAGGATGGCCTTTCCCTCGCGCAGGGACTTCACCTCCGTTCCCAAAAGCGCCACGCCGGCCTCGTAGCGTTCCCCGATGAAGTAATTGTGAAAGGCCTGCCGATTTGTCGCCAGGGCCCTCGTGGCGGCATCCTTCGACTTCGCCTTTCCGCTCATTCCTCCTCCGATGCCTCGATCAGGACGCGCCGGTAGAGTTCGCGGCGCGACACTCCGGCCTCGCGCGCCACGCGCCGCAACGCCTCCTTCCGGTCCACTCCCGCCTCGATCAGCCGGCGAACCCGGTCGGCCGGCGACTCAGGCGCCGGGATGTCCGACGCCGGGGTCCTGGTCGCCGAAGGAGCGGGGGAGGCCGCGGACAGCATAAGGGCGATCTCCCCGCGCACCTCGCGTCCCTCGAAGGTCGCGAGCAGGGTCCTGATCGTGCCGGCCAGAATCTCCTCGTGCAGCTTGGTCATCTCCCGACCGAGGCAAACGTCGCGATCGCCGAGGATCTCGAGGGCGTCGGCGAGCATCGGAAGGAGGCGCCGAGGCGACTCGAAGAACAGGAGCGGCCGGGTCTCGTTCGCCACGGCCTGAAGGGCCCGCCTCCGGGCTCCCTTGCGGTGAGGCAGGAATCCGATGAAGGTGAACGGACCGGGCGGGAAGCCGCTGGCCGACACCAGGGCCGTGAGCGCCGAGGGGCCCGGCACCGGAACGACGCGATGGCCCGCCTCCCGGGCGGCGCGCACCAGCAGCGCTCCCGGGTCCGAGACTCCGGGCGTGCCGCCGTCGCTGGCCAGTGCGATGCGCCGTCCTCGCCCGAGCGCCTCGAGAAGCTCGCGCAGGCGGCGCTTTTCGTTGAAGGCGTGATAGCTGACCATACGCTTGGAGAGACCGTGCCGGCTCAGGAGGATCCGCGTGCGTCGCGTGTCCTCACAGGCGACCAGATCGGACGAGGCGAACGCCTCGACGGCACGAGGAGAGAGATCGTCCAGGTTGCCGATCGGCGTCCCGACGACGTAGAGAGTGCCCTCCGGCCCACCGACGGCCGCCACGGCCCTACCGCCCCCAGTCGCGCGGATAGAGAAAGTCGACTCCCACCGTTCGCGGAGCCAGTTTCGCGATGAGCGGGGTGCGTCGCTTGAACTGCGAGCGGACGATCCGGTTCATCATGCTCCGCACCATGCGCGGCGGGAAGCCGGCGCCGACGGCCTCGGCGGGGGTCGCCCGGCGATCGACCAGAAGGCAGAGGAGCCGATCGAGGTCGCCGTATCGGTACCCGATCTCCTCTTCGTCCGACTGGCCCGGCCAGAGGTCGGCCGTCGGGACCTTGAACACGACGTCACGCGGCACGCCGAGGCTGAGCGCCAGGGACCGGACCTGGGTCTTGTAGAGATCCCCGAGCGGGTTGATGCCGCACGCCAGGTCGCCGAAGACGGTGCCGTATCCCAGAAGCAGCTCCGACTTGTTGCTCGTCCCGACGACCAGGGCCGCCTCGCGCGCCGAAAGGTCGTACAGGACCGCCATGCGTTCGCGCGCCATCTTGTTCCCGCGTCTCAGGGCCGACGCTCCCTTCTGGCGCGTGAAGTACGCGTCGATCATCGGAGCGAGTGCGATCCGGACGCTGCGCGCGCCGAGGAGCGCGACGATCCGCCCGGCATCGCGCAGGCTGTCCTTGCTGGAGGTGCGGTACGGCAGCGAGGCGCACAGAACGTTCTTCGCTCCCAGCGCCCGGCACGTCAGGAAGGCCGCCGCCGCGGAATCGACCCCTCCCGAGAGCCCGAGAACGGCGCGCGAGAAGCCCGCCTTGCGGGTCTCGCGCCGGATGAAATCGACCAACAGC
>DATFVU010000033.1:0-4774 GCA_035260145.1 Candidatus Polarisedimenticolia bacterium
GTCCTTCTCGAGGTCCCTGGGCCCGATCTCGAGGCGCAGAGGCACCCCCTTCAGCTCCCACTCGTTGAACTTCCAGCCCGGAGACGCCTCGTCGCGCAGGTCGGCCTTGACGCGGAAGGATCCCTTCAGCTCCTCGGCCGCCAGGCGGGCCGCCTCGGAGATGCGGGCCTTCTCCTCGTCGCTCTTCCAGATCGGCACGATCACGACCTGCAGGGGAGCGAGGCGGGGCGGGAAGCTCACTCCGTTGTCGTCGCCGTGCGCCATGACCAGGGCCCCGATCAGGCGCGTGCTCACCCCCCACGACGTCGACCAGACGTGCTCCCAGGTCCCGTCCTTGGTCTGATACTTCGTCTCGAACGCCTTGGCGAAATTCTGTCCCAGGTTGTGGGACGTGCCTCCCTGCAGGGCCTTGCCGTCCTGCATCAGCGCCTCGATGCAGTAGGTGCGCAGCGCCCCGGCGAATTTCTCGCTGTCGGTCTTCACGCCGTGGTAGACCGGGATCGCCATCTGTTCTTCATAGAAGCTGCGATAGATCTTCAGAATCCTCAGCGCCTCTTCCTCCGCCTCGGCCTCGGTGGCATGGGCGGTGTGCCCCTCCTGCCAGAGGAACTCGGTGGTGCGCAGGAACAGCCGCGTGCGCATCTCCCAGCGAACGACGTTCGCCCACTGGTTCATCAGGACCGGCAGGTCGCGGTAGGATCGGATCCACTTGGAGAACATGGCGTAGATGATCGTCTCCGACGTGGGCCTGACGATCAGCGCCTCCTCCAGCTCCTTGCCGCCGCCGTGCGTGACCACGGCGCACTCGGGCGCGAAGCCGGCGACGTGCTCGGCCTCCTTGTGCAGGAACGACTCGGGGATGAACAGCGGAAAGTAGGCGTTCTCGTGGCCCGTTTCCTTGAAGCGCCTGTCGAGCTCGCGCTGCACCGCTTCCCAGACGGCGTACCCCAGCGGGCGGATCACCATGCATCCCTTGACCGGCGCGTAGTCGGCCATTTGAGACTGGATGATCACGTCGGTGTACCAACGCGAGTAATCCTCTTTTCTCGGTGTGATGACCTTCGCCATGGACGCTCCTAATCCGGGCGATGCGTTTCCCGGGTCAGCGGCACGAACCGGACCGGGAGCAGGATCTCCCGATCGAATCCGGACGGCCGCCGCGTCACGCGCACCAGATCCTGTTCGAACGCCCCCAGCGGGATGACCAGGCGCCCGCCGACGGCCAGCTGGTCGCCGAGCGCCGGCGGAATCTCCTCCGGCGCCGCCGTCACGATGATCGCGTCGAACGGCGCCCGCCCCGGGAGTCCCCGGCGCCCGTCGCCGACGTGCACGGTGACGTTGTCGCAACCGATCGACCGGAGCCGCTCTCCCGCCGCGTCGGCCAGCGGCCGGCGCACCTCCACCGTGTCGACGGAAAGCACCAGGCGCGACAGGACGGCCGTCTGGTACCCGGAGCCGGTCCCGATCTCGAGCACTCTGTCCGTCGCCCGCGGCCGTATCGCTTCGCTCATGAACGCCACGATGTACGGCTGGGAAATCGTCTGCCCTTCGCCGATCGGCAGCGGCCCGTCGTCGTGGGCGCTGGCGCGAAAGGCCTCCGGCACGAACAGGTGGCGCGGCACCGACTCCATCGCCCGCAGGACCCGCGGATCCGAGATCCCCCGTCGCTCGATCTGCTCCCGGACCATCCGCGCGCGCTCGGCGGCGTACGGATCGTCCTGCGCTGGGGAAATCTCCAAGGAACGGCGCCTCGCGTGAATCTTATCACACCGCTCGCGCACATCTTGCGGCCGGCGCCGCCGGCCGGATCCGTTACAATCCTCCGGGCTCGATCCGAACGGGCGGTGGTGCACCGGGGAGGTTCCGTATGAGCCAGAGGGTCGCGAGGCGATCGCGTCTCACCGGACGGAGGGCGGCGATAGCACAGGTCCCCACGATGATCCCCGTCCTGGCCGCCGCCCTGCTCGTTTCCGGGGCGTGCGGCCGCTCCGGAGAAAAGGCCGCGCGGGACGTCCTGCACGCCATCGACCAGGGGAAGATCACGGGGACCCGAGGAACGATGGAGAACGTCGGCAAGGCGCTCACCACGTACTCGATGGACCGCGGCGGTTATCCGCAGGGGAACGGCATCCAGGTGATGACCGCGGCCCTGGTGCCGGCGTTCCTGCCCTCGGCGGCCCCGGTCGACGCCTGGGGCCATTCGTTCGTCTATCGCTCGGACGGCAGGAGCTACACCTTCACGAGCCCGGGAGCCGACGGGCGGGCCGGCGATGCCGACGACATGGTGATGACCGACGGCCAGTTCACGCACCTCCCCGCGCCGACGCGCTAGGCGGACGACGCCGACGCGGAGCGGAACCGTCACACGGGATGGCGCCGCGCGCGCGAGGGTGAGGCGCGCCCTCGACCGTCTCGAGAAGGATTTCGGGCGGCCGAGTCCCGGGCGGCGCCTTCCACCCCTGGACGAGCTCGTCCTGACGGTCCTGTCGCAGCACACCTCCGACGTGAACCGGGACAGGGCGTACGCCTCGCTGCGCCGCCGCTTCCCGCGGTGGGAACAGGTGATGCACGCGTCCACACCCGAAGTCGAGGAAGCGATCCGCTGCGGCGGGCTGGCCCGGACCAAGAGCCGCGTCATCCAGGAGATCCTCCACTCGGTCGTCCGCGAACGGGGCAGCCTCGATCTCTCCTTTCTCAAGCGCCTCCCGGTCGGTGAGGCGAAGGCCTACCTGCGCGGGCTCAGGGGGGTGGGGGAGAAGACCGCCTGCTGCGTCCTGCTCTTCGCCTGCGGGCGTCCCGCCTTTCCCGTCGACACGCACATTCACAGGGTCGCCGGACGTCTCGGGTGGCTGAAGCCGAAGGCGACGGCCGCCGACGCCCACGAGGCGCTGGCCGCCCTGATTCCGGAGGAGCGCACCTACGCCTCTCATATCAACCTGATCCGGCTGGGACGCCGGATCTGCCGGGCACGCGCTCCCGCCTGTCCGGCCTGCCCCCTCAAGGGGGACTGTCGCTTCGCGTCGGGAGGGCGCGCTCGGTCCCGGGTCGATGGCCTCCGGGCGCGGTCCACCTTATATTGAGCCGCAGCCCCCCGGGGCAGGTGTCCGGGCGAGGCATGAGCGTTTCTAACGCGGTGGTGCATGTTCGAAGGATTCAAGGTCGGCCTGGCGCTGGGCGGCGGCGCGGCGCGCGGGCTGGCCCACATCGGGGTCCTCAAGGTTCTGGAGGAAAACCAGGTTCCAATCGATCTCATCGTCGGGACGAGCGTCGGGGCGCTCATCGGGGGCGTCTACGCCACGACGCGCAGTGTCGCCGCGACGGAGAAGCGCTTTCGAGATTTCATCTTCAGCAAGTCGTTCAAGAGGTCGAAGTTCGATTTCCTCAGGGAGAGTCGGCAGGCGCGGCAGGGGCCCCTGTACAACTTCATGTCTCTGATCAAGAAGGGGATCTTCTACTCGTTTTCGATGGCGAAGACCTCGTGGATTTCGGCCGAACACTTCGAGCACAACATCAATTCGGTCCTGGACGACGTGCGGATCGAAAACACGGCCATCCCGTTCGCGGCGGTCGCCACCGACATCAACCGGGGAGAGGAAGTGATCCTGAACGAGGGCCCGCTGCGCTCGGCCGTCAGCGCCAGCAGCGCCGTTCCGGGGCTTCTGCCGCCCGTGCCGATCAACGGGCGGCTGCTGATCGACGGCGGCTGGATGTGCAAGGTGCCCGTGCTGCCGGCGCTGCGTCTGGGGGCCAGCCTCGTGATCGGCGTCGACGTCTCGAAGGAGATCGAAGACACCACGGCCTTCCGGAGCGGGCTGAACATCATGGTGCGCGCCAACGCCCTGAAGTCCGACGCGCTCAAGACGATGCAGTGCCGGTTCGCGGACGTCCTCATCGAGCCCGACGTGGACCACGTGCACTGGGCCGACTTCTCGGCGATCAACGAATGTGTCGCGCTCGGAGAAGCGGCGGCCCGCAAGAGGCTCAGCGAGATGAGACGGCAGATCAAGATGGCCCGCATCTCGTCGCTCCTCGGATATTCGCGCGCCCGGCGACTGGCGAGAGCCTACATGGACGACGAACCGGACACGAGCCGATGAACGAGGAGGGGTGAGACCATGACCCGTCTGGCTCGGCGCACGCTTTTCGTCACGGCCGGGGTGATCGGCCTGATCGTCCTGGCCGCGGCCGCCCTGCCGTTTCTGGTGGACGTGAACCGTTACCGGCCGCTCATCGTGAGCGGCGTGCGGGAGGCCACGGGACGGACGATCGAGCTGGGGACGATCTCCTTCACCCTCCTGCCGGCTCCCGGTTTGCGCGTGGCCGGGCCGATCACGCTCTCCGACTCGCCCGCTTACCCGGGACGCAGCGCCCTGACCGCGCAGTCGCTGTCGGTGCGGCTCGGGCTGTGGTCACTGTTGCGCGGCCGGGCCAGCGTGACCTCCTTCGTCCTGCACAAGCCGACGCTGACCCTCATCCGCGATGCCCGGGGCCGGTGGAATTTCGACGATCTGGTCGCGAGGGCGGGATCGACGCAGGCGCCCGGAGCGGCCGGGACGGGGGAGACGGGCCGCCCCGGCGTGGTCGTGCACAAGGCGCGCGTCACCGCCGGGCGGCTCATCGTCTACGACGACGCCGTTCAGCCCGGCCGCCGCGCCGAGGTGGTCATCGCGCCGATCGACGCGACCATTCGCGGATGGGGTGGAGACGGTCCCACCGAGCTCGATCTCTCGGCGGGACTCGGGAAGAGCGTTCTGGAGACACGTGCCCGTCTGAG
>DATFVU010000034.1:0-2432 GCA_035260145.1 Candidatus Polarisedimenticolia bacterium
CTGATCATGGGACTGGTCTTCGGCTGGCTGCGCTCGGTGCGCCCGACGTTCGGCCGGATCCCGGAGCCGGCCCTCTGGAACTTCGACACCGTCGGTCTGGCGGTGTTCATCGGCGTGGTCGGGCTCACGGCCGGCCCCAGCTTCGTCGAGGGTCTGAAGCGTACCGGGCCGAGCCTCCTTCTCGTCGGATTCGTCGTCGCGGTGATCCCGCACTGCGCGGCGCTCCTGTTCGGACGCTATGTCCTGAAGATGAACCCGTTGATCCTGTTCGGCGCCTGCGCCGGAGCGGGCACCGTGACCGCCGCCCTGCGGGCGATTCAGGACGAGGCCCAGAGCAAGCTGCCGGTGCTCGGCTACACGGTCCCTTACGCGGTCGGGAACATCCTGCTGACCGCCTGGGGGCCGGTCATCATCCTGCTGACGAAGTGAGGGGTATGGGGCTCGAGATCCTGCGGGACAAGTCGCGCTATCGATCGATCGCCTTTACCAGGACGGAGCGGGAGCGCCTCGGCCTGCGGGGGCTCCTGCCGCATCGCGTCTCCAGCCAGCGCGAGCTGGTCGAGAGGGTCATGACCCATCTCCGGCGCCTGCCCCGCGACATCGACAGGTACATGGCGCTCTCGTCGCTGCAGGAGCGCAACGAGCACCTGTTCTACCGGACGGTGATCGATCACATCGAGGAGATTCTGCCGCTGATCTACACCCCCACCGTCGGGGAGGCCTGCATGGAGTTCTCCCACATCGCCCGGGAGCCCAAGGGGTTCTTCATCACCCCCGACGATCGCGGGAGGATCCGGTCGATGCTCGGCAACTGGGGCCAGAGAGATATCCGGGTCATCGTGGTCACCGACGGGCAGCGCATCCTCGGCCTCGGCGACCTCGGCGCCAACGGCATGGGCATCCCGGTCGGCAAGCTGGCCCTGTACACCGCCTGCGCCGGGATAGCACCGGAGCACTGCCTGCCGGTGGTGCTGGACGTGGGGACCGACAACGAGACGCTGCGGCGCGATCCGCTTTACCTCGGGTATCCGAGCCGCCGTATTCGCGGCCGGGGCTACCTGGGTCTCGTCGACGAGTTCGTCGAGGCGGTGCGGGCGCGCTATCCGGACGCCCTGATCCAGTTCGAGGATTTCCTGACGCCCAACGCCTACGCGCTCCTGAACCGTTACAGGGATCGCGTCCTGTGCTTCAACGACGACATCCAGGGGACCGCGGCGGTCGCGCTCGCGGGCGTGCTCGCCTCGACGCGAATCATCCGCGCGAAATTCCCGGAGATGCGGTTCATGTTCCTGGGGGCCGGATCCGCGGCCACCGGCATCGCCGACCTGATCGTGGCCGCGCTGGTCGAGGCTGGGGTCGGCCGCGAAGCGGCGCGCCGGCGGATGTGGTTCGTCGATGTCGAAGGGCTGGTCGTGAAGGGGCGCAAGGGGCTGGGGCCGCACAATCTTCCCTACGCGCACGAGCACGCGCCCCTGTCGTTCCTCAGGGCGATCGAAGCCCTCCGCCCGAACGCACTGATCGGGGCGACGGGCGCGCCGGGGACGTTCACGCGCGAGGTGATCGAGCGCATGAGCGCCATCAACGAGCGTCCGGTCATCTTCGCCCTCTCGAACCCGACCTCGAAGGCGGAGTGCACCGCCGAGCAGGCGTACGCCTGGAGCCGCGGCCGGGCGGTGTTCGCGAGCGGCAGTCCGTTCGGCCCGGTCACCTTCGAAGGGCGGGTGTTCCGCCCCGGGCAGGGGAACAACGCCTACGTGTTCCCCGGGATCGGCCTGGGGGTCGTCGCCTGCCGCGCCAGGACCATCCCCGACGCGCTGTTCCTGGAAGCGGCACGGGCGCTCGCGGACCTGGTCGGAAAAGATGACCTGGCCCGGGGATCGTTGTATCCTCCCCTCAAGGGGATCCGGAGAATTTCAGCCGTCATGGCGACGCGTGTCGCCCTGAAGGCCTATGCGTTGAAGCTGACGCGACGGAGGCGCCCGCGGAGCGTGGCGAGATCCGTCCGCGAGCTGATGTACGAGCCGTGAAACCGGTGACAAACAGGAGAAGGCTATGAAGCCAGAAGACAAGAATCTCCCGATCGCCGACGATATCGTCCCCGAGGAAGTCCCGGCAGGTGTCGACCGCCGCGCGTTCATGATGCGCAGCGCCGTGGCCGGCGCCGCGGCCGTGATCGCGGGGCGTCCGTTGACGGCCGCGGCGGCCGCGCCGTCGGCGGCCCCGGCGGGCCCGCCCCAGAGCGCCGGCCACATGTCGCCCACGCTCAACGTCGTGAAGGCGTCGAAGGGCCCGATCATGACCACGATCGAGGAGTTCTACAAGGTCGGACCGGGGCCCTCCAGCTCGCACACCATCGGACCGATGCGCATCACCTATGACTTCTACCAGCGCTGCACGAAACTGCCGGCCGACACCCTGGCGAAGGCCACCGG
>DATFVU010000035.1:0-4147 GCA_035260145.1 Candidatus Polarisedimenticolia bacterium
ACCCCCCCGCCGAGACCGAAGGCGAACCGGGTCTCTCCGCCGAATCCCTGGGGGCTGAAGTGGACCGCCCCGATGTCCGCGCTCACGAAGGGACGGACCGGGTGGGACGTCTGCGGTTCATAGGTGCCGCCGAGCATGTAATGATCCACGTCGATGTCGGTGACGTCGACCTGCCCCGCTCCGTAGACGGAGTCGCTGGCCTGCAGCTCGCTGCTCTGCCGGCTGTAACGGATCTCGACGAACGCGCCCGGCTCCACCTGGATGTCCAGCATGAGCCCGTAGCTGGACCCCTCCGCGACTTTCACGTCGCGGGCGTTTTCAACGTCGTTGATGTCGCCTCCAAACCGGTAGCCGTAAAAGGGAGTGAATTCCACCGAACCCTTCGACACCGGGAACGAGCCGGACGGGCCGGCCCACACCGGCGCCACGGTCGCGCTCAACGCCATGACAACGAGGACACATCGCGACTTCATCACGACCTCCCCCCGAAAAATTGGTCCGGACATTATGACAGCCTTCCGGCACAAGGAGCCCGAAAGAGAGGCCGGCCTGCGAGTCGCCGCGCCGCAGAGGCGGGCGTATAGTCCTGGCATCCAGTGAAGGAGACGATCATGAAAGTCGGAGTGCTCGGGTCGGGAGACGTGGCGAAGACGCTGGCGGGCGGATTCCTGAAGCACGGTCACGACGTGATGATGGGGACGCGCGAGGTGGCGAAGCTGAAGGAGTGGGCCGGAAGGAATCCGAAGGGAAAGATCGGAGGATTCAGCGAAGCGGCGAGATTCGGCGAGGTGGTGGTCCTGGCGGTCAAGGGAACGGCCGGCGCGGACGCCCTGCGGGCGGCGGGCGCCTCGAACCTCTCGGGGAAGACGGTCATCGACGTGACGAACCCGATCGCCGACGCGCCTCCGGTGAACGGCGTGCTGAGGTTCTTCACGAGTCTCGAAGAGTCGCTTCTGGAGCGCCTGCAGCGCGAGTTCAAGGAAGCGAAGCTGGTCAAGGCGTTCAACTCCGTCGGCGCCGCCTGCATGGTGAACCCCGAGTTCAAGGGGGGACGGCCGACCATGTTCATCTGCGGCAACGACGAGGGCGCGAAGAAGACGGTGAACGGGATTCTCGAGCAGTTCGGGTGGGAGGCGGCCGATATGGGAAGGGTCGAGGCGGCCCGCGCCATCGAGCCGCTCTGCATGCTCTGGTGCATCCCCGGGTTCCTGCGCAACGACTGGGCGCACGCCTTCAAGATGCTGCGCCAGGGGTAGGCGCCCCCGCAGGGCCAATCGTGTAACCCCGGCCATCCCCGGGCTGGCCCCCGGCACGTCCGCGCACTAGATTGACAGGCGTCGCGATCCGCGCGGCCGCGGGTCGGGAGGGGATGACGATGAATTATCGCTGGAGCGTTCCGTTCGCCGCGCTGCTCGCTCTCGTGGCGCTCTCTCTTTGCACCGTGGAGACCCCCCAGGTGAAGACGGGCGGGCCGATCGAGCCCGGCGACGTCGCCTGGCTCCTGACCGCCACCGGCCTCGTGCTGCTGATGACTCCGGGACTGTCCTTCTTCTACGGCGGCATGGTGAGCACCCGGAACGTCATCTCGACGATGCTGCAGAGCTTCGTCGCGCTCGGGGTGATCAGCCTGGTCTGGGTCGCCGTCGGCTTCAGCCTGGCGTTCGGGGACGACATCGGGGGGCTCATCGGCAATCCATTCACGTTCATGATGTTCCAGGGGGTCGGAACGGCCACCCATCCCGACCTCGCGCCGACCATACCGCTTCTTTTGTTCGCGATGTTCCAGCTGAAATTCGCCGTGATCACCCCGGCGCTGGTGAGCGGCTCGTTCGCGGAGCGCGTGCGCTTCGGTGCCTACCTCCTGTTCATGTGTCTGTTCAGCATCTTCGTCTACGCCCCTCTGGCCCACTGGACCTGGCACCCGCAGGGGTTCCTGCGACAGTGGGGGGTGCTCGACTTCGCGGGCGGGACGGTGGTGCACATGTCGGCCGGATTCGCGGCGCTGGCCGGGGCGATCTACCTGGGGCCGCGCATGACCCACTCGCGGCAGGGCTCGCACCCGCCGTCCGACATCACGAATGTCATTCTCGGTACGGGGATGCTCTGGTTCGGCTGGTTCGGATTCAACGCCGGTTCGGCGCTGGCGGCGAACGCCACGGCCACCCATGCGTTCGCCACGACGAACACGGCGTCGGCGGCCGCGATGTTGGCCTGGATGTTCTTCGACGGAATGCGCGGCCGGAGGCCGACGGCCCTGGGCGCCTGCCTCGGGGCGGTGGTCGGGCTGGTGGCGATCACGCCAGCGGCCGCGTACGTGAGCGTGCAGCACAGCATTCTGGTGGGGGTGGTCGCGAGCCTTCTGAGCAACGCCGCCGTGCACGCGAAGACGCGGTCCACCCTCGATGACACGCTCGACGTCTTCCCATGCCACGGTGTCGGCGGGATCGTCGGGATGCTGCTGACGGGGGTGCTGGCGCGCGACGTCGGGCTTCTGTCGGGGCAGACCTCGACCTTCATGCATCACCTGGCCGCGCTGGTCATCGTCGGGGTCTTCTCGTTCGGCATGTCTCTGCTGCTTTACAAGGTGACCGATCTGCTGGTGCCGGTCCGGGTGAAGCCCGAGGAGGAAGTGGTCGGCCTGGACATCAGCCAGCACGCCGAGTGCCTGAGCCCGACGCCCCCGCCCGCCCCCGCCCTGCGCCGGCCGGGGACCGACTCGCCGGAGCCCTCCGGGGCCATTTGATCCCGCCCGCCTCCATCGGCGGCGCCGCGACCTAGGGGGCCTCCGCCTGCCGCTTGAGGGCGGCGTTCATCTCCTCGAAGCCGCGCCGCGTGGTCTCCCACATCGATCGCGGCATGAGCGGGATGAGAAGACCGCGGAACGTCTCCCGCTGCGAGAAGCGCACGTGTCCGCTGCCAAGCGGGGCGATCGTGAAGACGTGCTCGCCGTCGAAGACTCCGGGGAGGATCACCCGCCCCAGCCAGCGCAGCTCCCGCCCTTTGTCGGCGACCAGGATGATCGGCCTGAACGACATGCCGCGGCGCCCGGGCGGGCGGATCTCGACTTTGAGGCGCTCGCCCGGCCGCGCGATCCCCTCGAGCCTCACGATGAACTCGTTCCAGCGCGGGTAGGCCGGAAATTCGGTCAGCACCTCCCAGACGCGACCGGCGGGCGCCTCGATCGTGACGTGGGAGTGGATGCGCCTCTCGAACGGGCCGCGACGAGGCTCCGGCAGGAGTGGGATCGACGCCTCGTCGTACTCGATCGTGCCGCGCTCCGTCATGCGTGAGGCGGTCTGGATCCAGGATTCCAGGGATGCCCGGAACTCCGGCAGACCGGCGACGGGGGCGTCCGGTGCCAACGCCTCGAGCTTCGCGGCCGCCTTGGTCAGAAGCGAGGCCGCGCCTCCGGGTTGCCCGACCTGCAGCTTGTGGAACCCGGCGGCGGCCTGGATGAGGCCGTGCAGGAGGAGCGCGTCGCCGCCCGCGGCCCGGCGCCAGGCGTCCTCCCAGACCTCGTGCGCCTCGAAGAACTGGCGTCGATCGAACAGCTCGATCCCTTCGCGCAGCAGGCGGATCCGGCCCGCGTCCACGGCGATCTCCTGGCGCCTTTTGGAAATCGGCCGACGGCCGGCGCCGGGGCGACTTTATCGCATCTCTTGATCTACAATCGCGGCATCGTGAGGCGCCATTTCATTCTGACCGCTATCGGGAAGGACCGCCCCGGGATCGTCGCCGATCTCGCCGAGATGGTGTTCGATCTCGGCTGCAACCTCGAGACCAGCAGCATGATCAACCTGGGGAGCGAGTTCTCCACCATGGTCCTGATCTCCGGCATGGGGGACGATCTGCGCGAGCGCCTGCGCATGGCCTGCAAGCGGCTGGAGTACGAGTCGGGGATGACGATCTTCATCAAGCCGATCGAGGAAGGGGCGGGCCCCGCCTCGCCCTCCGGCGGGCAGCCGTTCCGGCTGAAGACGATGGGGGAGGACAAGGCCGGCATCGTGGCCCGGACGGCCCGCTGCATCGCCGACGCCGGCGGCAACATCCTCGAGCTGGTGTCGCACGTGCGGCCGGCCGCCTCGACGGGCACGACGCTCTACGAGATGGAGATCCGCTTCGACCTGCCGCGCTCCGCCGATCAGGC
>DATFVU010000036.1:0-5611 GCA_035260145.1 Candidatus Polarisedimenticolia bacterium
AGCCCCCCTTCCGAGCCGCGCGGCCGGGTCCTGTCCCTGAACCGGCTGGCCGGCGAGATCGCCCGCGAGCGCCGCCGACCGGGCGCGCGCGTCGTCCTGGCCAACGGCCTGTTCGACCTTCTGCACGTCGGTCACGTGAGATACCTGCAGGCGGCGCGCCGCCTCGGGACGGTGCTGGTCGTGGCGGTGAACGACGACCGCTCGGCGCGTGCCCTGCGGGGCCGCGGCAGGCCGATCGTCGGCGCCGTCGACCGGGCGCGCATCGTCGCGGCGATCGAGGGGGTGGGCTACGTCATCCTGTTCGGGACCCGCACGGTGGCCCCCCTGCTTCGCCGTTTACGTCCCGACGTCCAGTGCAAGGGGACCGACTACACGGAGGAGAGCGTGCCGGAGCGGCACGTCGTCCGGTCGTACGGCGGCAGAGTCGCGATCGCCGGCGACCCCAAGGGGCACGCCACGACCGATCTGATCGCGCGCATCCGGAGTCGGTTGGGCAGGTGAGCGAACCTGCGCAGAGGGTTACTTCTCGGCCTCGTCGTCCTTGTCCTGGGCCGCGTCGACCGCCTCGGCCGCGGCGGCCTCTTCGGCTTCCTTCTCCCGGGCCTTCGCTTTTTTGTCGCGACGGGCCTTCTTGTCGTCCTTCTGCTTCTTGAAGGTCGGCTCCGAGCCGACCAGCTCGACGATCGCCATGTCGGCGCCGTCGCCGAGGCGCGGGCCGAGCTTCAGGGCGCGGGTGTAGCCACCGGGGCGCTGCGCGAAGCGCGGGCCGAGCGTGTCGAACAGCTTCTTGACCACGTCCTTGTCGCTGATCTGGCGCACCACCTGTCGCCGGGCGTGCAGATCGTCCCGGCGCGCCAGGGTGATGAGCCTCTCCGCGAACGGGCGCAACTCCCTCGCCTTGGGGACGGTGGTCTTCAAGCGCTCGTGACGAAACAGGTCCGAGGCCAGGTTGCGCAGGAGGGCCCGCCTGTGCTCGGAGGTCCGGCCGAGCTTCCGGTGACCGACGTTGTGGCGCATGCCGCCCCTACTCCTCCTTCGGCTTCAGGATGTGATCGACCTTCATGCCCAGGGACAGCCCCATTTCGGCGAGCAGCTCCTTGATCTCGTTCAAGGACTTGCGCCCGAAGTTCTTGGTCTTGAGCATCTCGGCCTCGGTCTTCTGCACCAGGTCGGCGATCGTCTTGATGTCGGCGTTCTTCAGGCAGTTGTACGAGCGCACCGACAGCTCCAGCTCTTCGATCGAGCGCATCAGGTTCTCGCGCATGCGCTCCTTCTCGCGATCGACCTCCTCCTCGTCCATCTCGGGCGTTTCCTCGAAATTGATGAAGATGGACAGGTGGTCCTTCATCAGCTTGCTGGCCAGGGCGACGGCGCTCTGGGGCTGCACCGCGCCGTTGGTCCAGACCTCGAGCGTGAGCTTGTCGTAGTCGGTCGTCTGACCGAGCCGGGCGTCCTCCACGGTGTAATTGACCTTCTTCACCGGGGAGTGCACCGAATCGATCGGGATGAAGCCGATCGACAGGTCGGTGTCGAAATTGCGGTCCGCCGCGACGTAGCCGCGCCCCGGCTTGACCCGCATCTCGATGTTCAGACGCCCCTCTTCGCTGAGCGTGGCGATGTGCACCTCTGGGTCGAGGATCTCGACGTTGGGGTTGCTCTCGATGTGGCCGGCCTTGACCTCCATCGCGCCCTCGGCCCGGAGATAGATGGTCTCCGGATGGTTGACGTTCAGCTTCAGGGGGATCTGCTTCAGATTGAGGATCAGGTCGATGGTGTCCTCCACCACGCCCGGGATCGAGGTGAACTCATGCAGCACCCCCTCGATCTTCACCGCCGTGATCGCCGCCCCCTCGATCGACGACAGAAGGACGCGCCGCATGGCGTTGCCGATCGTCGTGCCGAACCCGCGCTCAAAGGGCTGCGCATGAAACCTGCCGTACGTGGGGGTCAGCGACTCCAGATCGCACTCGAGGCGCTTCGGCCTCTGGAAACCTTTCCACAGCATCGATCTTTCCTCCGAAGGACCGCCCGACGCGGCGGTCCGAATCATTTACTTGCTGTAAAGCTCGACGATCAGCTGCTCCTGGATCGGCATCGTGATGTCCTCCCGGCGCGGGAGGGTCGAGACCGTTCCCTTGAATCCGCCGGGGTCCACCATGAGCCAGGCCGGGACGCCGCGGGCGCGCGCCTGCTCGAAGGACGCGAGGAAGCCCTCGTTCTTCTCCATTTTCGACCGCAGCGACACCACCTGCCCCGCCTTCACCAAATACGCCGGAATATCTACCTTACGCCCGTCCACGCGCACGTGCCCGTGGCTCACCACCTGGCGCGCCTGGGCGCGCGACGAGGCGAACCCGAGGCGGTACACCACGTTGTCGAGCCGGCGCTCGAGATTGATGAGCAGCAGCTCTCCGGTGACGCCCTTCTTGCGGCTCGCGGCCTGGAACCCGCTGCGGAACTGGCTTTCCAGCAGGCCGTACAGCCGCTTCACTTTCTGTTTTTCGCGCAGCTGGACGCCGTATCCCTGCAGCTTGACGCGACGCTTGCCGTGCTGGCCCGGTGCGAAGTTGCGCCGCTCGATGGCGCACTTCTCCGTGTAGCACCGCGTCCCCTTCAGGAACAGCTTCAGCCCCTCGCGCCGGCACAGCCGGCAGACCGAACCACGTGTCCTCGCCACGCCTTCTCTCCTCCTCTCAGACGCGCCGGCGCTTCGGCGGACGGCAGCCGTTGTGCGGAATCGGCGTGACGTCCTTGATCGCCTTGACCTCGAGCCCGATCGCCTGCAGCGCCCTGATGGACGACTCGCGCCCCGAGCCGGGCCCCTTCACGCGCACCTCGATCTGGCGCACGCCGTGCTCCTTCGCCGCGTTGCCGGCCGCCTGCGCCGCCAGCTGCGCGGCGAACGGCGTGCCCTTGCGCGATCCCTTGAATCCGATGCAGCCCGCCGAAGACCAGGACAGGACGTTGCCGGCCTGATCGGTGATGCTGATCACCGTGTTGTTGAAGGACGCGTGGACGTTGCAGAGGGCGAAGGGGACGTTCTTCTTCTCCTTCTTGCGACCCGACGCCTTCTTGGGCGCGGGCGCCCCTTCTTCTCCGGCCGCCGCGGCGACCGCCTCTTTGGCCGGCGCCCCGTCCTTGGCGGGCGCCGCCGCTCCCGCCTTGGCCTCGGCCTTCTTGGCGGGCTTGGCGGCCTTCTCGGGCTTCGCGCCGGCGTCCTTCGCGGCCCCTTCCTTGGGTTCCTTTGCATCAGCCATGATTCTCCTCGGGCGGTCGCCCCTCGCTCATCCCTTCTTGCCGACCGGAGCCTTCTTCTTGCCGGCGACGGTCTTGCGCGGTCCCTTGCGCGTGCGCGCGTTGGTGTGCGTCCTCTGGCCACGGACCGGGAGGTTGCGGCGGTGCCGCATGCCCCTGTAGCAGCCGATGTCGATCAGCCGCTTGATGTCCATCTGGACGTTCTTTCTCAGGTCCCCCTCGACCTGGCCTTCTTCCTGGATCACATCCCGGATCCGGCGCACCTCGTCCTCCGCGAGGTCCTTGACCTTGACGTTCTTCCCCACGGAGGCCTTGCCGAGGATGCGGCTGCTTCGGGACCGGCCGATCCCGAAGATGTAGGTCAGCGCGATCTCGATCCGCTTGTTCTGCGGCAGGTCCACACCGGCGATGCGTGCCACGGAATCCTCCTCCTATCCCTGGCGCTGCTTGTGCTTGGGGTTGTCGCAGATCACCCGCACGATGCCGCGCCTCTTGATCACTTTGCACTTGTCGCAGATTCTCTTGACCGATGCCCTGACCTTCATCGCCCGCCCGTCTCCCGTCTCATTTGAAGCGATACACGATCCGGCCCCGCGATAGATCGTAGGGCGAGAGTTCGACCAGCACCCGGTCGCCCGTCAGGATCCGGATGAAGTTCTTGCGCATTTTCCCCGAGATGTGCGCCAGCACCTGGTGCTTGTTCTCGAGCTGCACGCGGAACATCGCGTTCGGCAGCGGCTCGACGACGACCGCTTCCACCTGGATCGCCTCATCCTTGGGCAACTACAGCCCCTCCACTTCGCCGCCGAGAAGGAGCGGCCCCTCCTCGGTGATCGCAATCGAGCGCTCGAAATGCGCCGACAGCGAGCCGTCGATCGTGGACGCCGTCCAGCCGTCCGCGTGGATGCGCACGGCCGGACCGCCTATGTTCACCATCGGCTCGATGGCCAGCGCCAGGCCCTCCTTCAGGACCGGCCCCGACCCGGGCGCCCCATAATTCGGAACCTGGGGATCCTCGTGAAGCGACGTGCCGATCCCGTGTCCCACGAACTCCCTCACGACCGAATACCCGTGCGACTCGATGTGCGCCTGCACGGCCGCGGAGATGTCCGAGAGCCGCGCGCCGGGCCGGGCGGCCGAAATGCCCCGCCTCAGCGACTCGCGCGTCACCCTCAACAGTTCGTCGGCCTCTCGGGAGATGCGGCCCACGGGGACCGTCACGGCCGCGTCCCCATAGTATCCCTCAAGAACCACCCCGAAATCGAGCCCGATGATGTCTCCCTCCCTCAGGACCTTCTTCGGCGACGGAATGCCGTGCACCACCTCCTCGTTGACCGAGGTGCACAGCACGCAGGGATAGCCGCGATACCCCTTGAAGGCCGGCCGGACGCCGGCGTCCCGGCACATCCGCTCGGCCATCCGATCCAGATCGGCGGTGCTGGTCCCGGGGGCCACCGCTCCCGCGAGCGCCGCCAGGATCTGCGCGACGACCCGGTTGCAGCGGTCCATCGTCTCGATCTCTTCCCGGGACTTGTAGATGATCATGCCCGCAAACCCGGGACCGCGACCGCGATGCGACCCAGCACCTCCTCGGGCCGTCCCTGCCCGTCGATCGGGACGAGACGCCCGGCGTTTCGGTAGCGGGCCACCAGCGGCGCCGTCTGATCGCGGTAGGCCCTGAACCTCTCCGCGATCACCGCTTCGGCATCGTCCGGACGCTGCCTCAGCGCCGCCCCGCAGCGATCGCAGATTTCGTCGACCTTCGGCGGGCTGAAGCGCACGTGGTACGTCGCGCCACAGCGATCGCAGAACCGCCGCCCCGCCAGCCGCTCGACGATCACCGGCTCGGGGACCTCGATCAGGATCACCCGGTCCAGCACTTCGCCGCGCCCGGCCAGAAAACGGTCGAGCAGGTCCGCCTGCGTCAGCGTCCTCGGAAAGCCGTCCAGAATGAAGCCGCGCTCGGCGTCCTTCCGGGACAGTCTCTCTTCGACCACCTCGCCGATCAGAGCGTCCGGGACCAGCTCCCCCCGCTCGACGATCGACGCCACCATTCGACCGAGCGGCGATCCCTCCCGGATGGCCGCCCGCAGGAGGTCGCCGGTCGAGATGTGCGGCACTCCCAGGCGCGCCGCGATCGCGTCCGCCTGGGTTCCCTTGCCGACCCCCGGCGCGCCCAGGAGCACCAGGCGAACTCCGGCGCCGGCCGCCCCGTTCATGTCCTCATCCGCGTCGGCCGCGGATCCTCGCCCCCTTCAAGAAGCCGTCGTAGTGCCTCATGATGAGCTGCGACTCGATCTGCTGCACCGTGTCCATGGCCACGCCGACCACGATCAGGAGGGACGTCCCGCCGAAG
>DATFVU010000037.1:0-2442 GCA_035260145.1 Candidatus Polarisedimenticolia bacterium
TTGATGTTCGCGGACACCATGTTCATCAGCGCCATCGACGCCTTCTGCGGCTTGCGCGCCCAGTACATGGCGCTCAGCTTCTCGGGAAACTCCGACAGAAACGGCGCCACCCACTGGATGAACAGATACTCCGACACGCCGAAATACACCGCGAATCGCAGCATGCTCTTCAGGAAGGGCTCGGCGGCGACGAACAGGATGAGACCGCCGCCCACGAACAACAGGGTAATCGCCAGGATCTGCCCGCGGCGCGACAGGCTCATGATGCGCCGGGGGATCGCCTCGATGTCCTCGACCGCCTCCGATTCCCGGGGCGGCACCCGCTTGAGCACCCAGAGGTACACGAAATACATCAGCGTCAGCGCCGCGGCATCGAGCAGCGTCAGCGTTCCTTTGAAATAGATCACCAGGAAATAGAGGATCGGGGCGGCCAGGGCCAGCACCTCGACGGAATGCTCCTCGTCGAGGTGGATGCGCCGCATGAGGCGCCGCTCGCGCCTCCAGCAGCCGAACGCGGCGACCGAAAAGATCAGGGGCCAGCCGAGACCGACCAGGAGGCGTAGCGACCCGGTGAAATTCGCGGTCATGAAGTGGATCTTCTGGGACCAGGCGATGACCGCTTCGACCGCGAATTCGGGCAGGGCCTGGAGCCACGCCAGAATCGCCAGGGCCATCCCCTGCGACACCAGGAACTGGGCGCACTCGGCGGCCCAGGAGATCATGAACGCGGAGAAGACGACGGCCGGGAACGGCCAGGCGTTCACCCAGAAGCCGCCCGGGCCGGCCGGAGCGGCGCCCGGGACGATCGCCGCCAGGATCGCGGCGGCTCGCCTGTGAACCCTCTGTCGCACCCCGTCCCGATCGGTTCGCGGCGGCGGAAGGCGCTTCGTCGGAACGCTCATGGGCGGCGTAGTCTATCACGCGAAACTTCGAGGACGCGGAGGTCAGGGTGGGGCGGGCGTCTCTGAGGGGGACGGCCCGTCGGCGGGCGATGCGGAGGGAGAAGCGCCGGGCGCCTGCGGCAGGCGCATTTTGCGTGCCGGCTGCAGCCCCCGCCCCTGAAGGGGTTTCCCGTCCGGGCCGAGCATCTCGCTGATCGAGACCAGGACCGTGGTGCCTCCCGGCAGGACGCGCGACACCTGCGCCTTCCCCTTTCCGAACGTCGCGTCGCCGGACAGGGAGGCGCGGCCGGTCGTCGACAGCGTCCGCGCCAGACGCTCGGCGGCGCTTCCGGTCTGGCCGTCCACGAGCACGGTGATCGGGCTGTCCGTGACGGCGCCGTCGCCTCCCGTTACCTGCGTGCTCGGGCCCGAGCCGGAGGCGTCCACGCCGGCCTCCTTGCCGGGGCCCACGAGGAGGTCTCCGATCCGATCGGCCGAATGCGCCAGGCCGCCGGCGTTGCCGCGCAGGTCGAGGACGATCCCCTCCTTCCGGCGCATGGTCTCGAGCGCGGCCCGCACCTCGGCGACCACGTTCGGATCGGTCAGGTTGCTCAACCGGATGTACCCCAACCCGCCCGGCAGCTCCCCCGTGGTCACCGTCCTGCTCGGCGATGACACGCGGCCGAGGGGGGTGGTGGCCACCGCGGAGCCGTGACGCGCCAGGAACAGAGCGGCCGTCTCCTCCGGTTCGCGCAGCCGCGTGTAGGGGTCGCCCAGGGAGGACAGCATCGAGGTGATGGCGCGGTAGGCGTCGTTCTCGGTCGCGAGGGTCCCGCGGAAGCGCGACCTCCATGCCGCCCAATCGGAGTCCTTGAAGCCCCGGTCACGCCGGGAGTCGCGGGTGAAGGTCCAGGCCTCGAGGTACAGCATCTCCGGCAGCGGCGGCATCGGCCCGCGCAGCGCCCGGCGCGCCTCGACGTTGCGGCCCAGGGCCGCGAGCGCGAGCGGGAGCTGGCCGCGCGCCAACCCGAAGTTGTCGGCCGGATCGGCCGCGAGCGCCGCGGCGTACGCCGTCGCCGCTCCCTCGAAGTCGCCCTGATCCGAGAGCGCGGCGCCGAGGATCGACAGCGCCGGGGCGAATCCCGGGGTTCGCTCCAGGCCACGCCGCGCCGCCTCGGCCGCTTCGTTCGGCCGTCCGGCCCGCAGCAGCGCCAGCGCCAGATCGACGTGGGGCGCGGGCCGCTGCGGCTCGATCTCGACCGCCCGCGCCAGCTCGGGAAGCGCCTGGTCGGGCGCGTGAGCGATCGACTGGAGCGCTTCGCCGAGCGCCGAGCGCGCCACGCCCGACTCGGGGTGCTCTTCGACCGTCCGTCGCAGCTGGGCCAGCGCCTCCTCGCCGTGGCCCGACCACCAGGCGAGGCGCGCTCTCAGCACCTCGCGCTCCGTCGACGCGGGGACGGGTGAGCCGCGCTCCCGTTCCGCCACGAGCGTGAGAATGCCCGGATCCAGGAACAGGATCTCGTTGGCGACTCCGAGGCTCCACGGATCGGTCGGATCCTGG
>DATFVU010000038.1:0-2257 GCA_035260145.1 Candidatus Polarisedimenticolia bacterium
CATCGAGGGCGAGAGCGGGACCGGCAAGGAGCTGGTCGCCGCGGCGATCCATCGGCTTTCCGGCCGCGCCAAAGGGCCGTTCATTCCGGTCAACTGCAGCGCGATTCCCGAAGACCTGCTCGAGTCTGAATTCTTCGGGCATGTCCGCGGGGCCTTCTCGGGCGCTGTCTCCGACGCGCTCGGCCTCTTTCGCGGCGCGAACGAGGGCACGATCTTTCTCGACGAGATCGCGGAGCTGTCGCCCGGGCTCCAAGTCAAGCTGCTGCGAGTGCTGCAGGAGATGCAAGTGCGCCCGGTCGGCTCGACGAAGGCGCATCCGGTCGACGTCAGGGTCATCGCCGCGACCAATCGCGACCTCGATCGATCGATCGCCGACGGCCGGTTCCGGCAGGATCTCTACTACCGCCTCAACGTGGTCCGGGTGAGCCTGCCGCCGCTCAGGACCCGACGCGAGGACATCCCGGCGCTCGTGAACCACTTTCTGCGCCGCTACAACAGGCGGTTCAGGCGCGACGTGAAGGGCATCACGCAGGACGCCCTGGCCGCGCTCGCCGCCTACGACTTCCCCGGCAACGTGCGCGAGCTCGAGAACGTCATCGAGCGCGCCTTCGCCATGGGTGCCCGCGAGCAGATCACCCTGGCCGACCTCCCGGTCCTCGGCAGTGCGGCGGTGCCCGCGGTCGCGGCGCCCGCCACCGGATCCGTGCCCCGGCTGGCCGACGTGGAGAAGGACCTCATCCTCCGAGCCCTGTCCTTCTACAAGGACGACAAGGAGGCGGCCGCCAGCGCCCTCGGGATCTCCAGGAGGACCATCTACCGCCGGCTGAAGGAGTACGGGATGCTCTAAATAGCACACCTTGTTGCCGAACTGACACCCTCCCGCCCCCCAGCATCGTAGAAAGTCCCTGATCTTTTAGCCCATTCCGGATTGGCACCCCTGCTGCAGAAGCCCCGAGCTATGTACGCGACCATCCCTGTCGAAACAGAGTCGAAAACCCTCCAGATCGGCATCGGGTTCGCCTCGCACCAGGACGCGATCTGGGCAGCCGTGCGGGCGACCGCGATGGCGCGCACCGGCCTCCACGGGACCTCGCCGGACCTCGTCCTGCTGGTAACGGCCGGTGTGCCGGCCCAGGACGTCGTTCCGCTCATACGCGGCGTTCTGGGGCCCGTCGGCGTCGCCGGGGGCGCGACCTCAGCCATCCTGACCCACAACGGCGCCGTGACCGCGGGCGCCCTGGTCGTCTGCCTCACGAATGGGGAAGGCGCCGTCAGCGGCGTCGCGGCCTCGGGGGGTCGCGATCTGACGGAGGCGGGGCAGGGGGCCGCCAGGCTGATCCTTTCGGGATGGCCGTTCCGGATGCGGTATCCGCGCGGGCTCGGCCTCGCGTTTGTGAAGCCGGGCTTCGGCGCGCCGGCTGAGTCGTTCCTGCAGCCCTGGCGAATCCTGATGGGACCCAAGATGCGCACGGTCTGCAGCGTGCTCTCGTCTCCTGTCGTCTACGGAACCTCGTCGACCGAGCCCCTCGCCAGCGCCGCGTGCCTGGAAGCCGCCTATTCGACCGGGCTGGGCTACGCGGAGGGATTCGACGAGGGGGCGGTGCCCGACTCCGAAATCCTCATCCAGGGGTCCGTGGAGGCCGCACGATCGGCCCTCAAGCGCCTCGAAGGGGACGGAGCGCGGCTCGTGCTGGTCGTCGAGTCCGGCGCGCGCCACCGTGCGCTGGGCCGCGCGGCGGCCGACGAATGGGCCGCGATCAAGAGCGAGGTCGACTCGCGGACACCCTGCGTTGGATGGCTGTGCGACAACGTCGCGGGCTACGGGCGGGGCGTGCGGCCGGTCGACTCCCACGGCTCGCTCGTCGTCGTGGCCCTGGGCGACGCTCCGCGCCGCTAGAGCCTAGCTCCCGCAGACCTTTCTGAGGTCCGCCCAGTCCACGCCGGGCAGGAGCGGCCGGAACGGTCTCGACTGCGACGCCGCCAGCCGTCTGAGGGTTTCGACCCGCTCCTCGGCGAGCGGGTGTGAGGTCAGATAGCGCGCGGCGCTCGGCGTGCCCCGCTCCATCGCCCGCATGCTCTCGAAGAAGGCGATCATCCCCTGCGGGTCGACGTCCGCCGCCAGGAGCATCTTCAACCCCTCCGTATCCGCCTCGCTCTCGATGTGACGGCTGTAGCGCAGGGTCCCGAGCACGCGCGCGCTCTCGATCCCGTAGGCCATCGCCCCCGTGATGTCGCCCGAGATGGCGACGAGCAAGAG
>DATFVU010000039.1:0-4173 GCA_035260145.1 Candidatus Polarisedimenticolia bacterium
GGCGGCCGGGGGCCGGACGGTCCCGGGGTTCTGGATGAGGGGCCGGTTCGGGTCGAGGATGATGACTTCCGGCTCCTCGGCCCAGGCCGGCGTCGCGGCCAGCGCGACGAGGAGCAGTGCGAGACAGGACGCAGGGCCGCGGGCGCCGCTTCCGTTCATAAAGAAGGAACGCCCGTACAGGTGCGCAGCGCGCGCGGACGGCTCACGACGTCTTCGAGGTTTTCTTCTTCTGGTTGTTGACGACCGCCATTTTCAGATCGTAGAGGAGCGACTCGAGGAGGCGCGACTCGTCCGGCGTGAGATTGCCGCGCGTCTTCACCTGAAGCGCCTGCAGGAGATCGATGACCTGCCGGGCGCCGTCCAGATCCATCTCGACCTGGCCCGTGAACGGGTTGGGCATCTCTCCGAGATTGGCCGCAGCGGTCGCCGCGAGGTTGCGGACCAGGTTGATGAAATGCGCGGACGCGGCCTGCTCCTCGCGCGACGGCGGCCCCGTCGCGGCGCGCGTCGATCCCGCCGGCGTCCCCCGGGCCGGGCCGGGAGAGGCGGGTGCCGGGTGCGCCACGGGTGATTCCTCGGGCGGGGCATCGGGTGTCCGGCGCTGCCCGTCGGGCGTGAACATGCGCCGGTCGACGACCCGGATTTCCTCGCGCTCCTTGTCGTCCTTCTTTTCCATCGCCGTCGCGATCCCCCGCGCGCTCTCGGACGCGGCGCGGAGGATAGCACCGCCCCGCCGCCCGACACAAGCCGTTGCGGCCGCCGTTTTCGTCCGACGTTGTGCGCCGCCGCGCGCTGGTCTAAGATGCGCGCCGTCGCGAGGAGACCGGGATGTCCGAGATGGACAGGTTGAAGGCCATCATGGATCGCCTGCGAGACCCCGGGGGCTGTCCGTGGGACCGGGAGCAGACGTACGAGACGCTGGCCACCTTCCTCCTGGAGGAGACCTACGAGACCCTCGAGGCCATGCGTTCGGGGCCGCCCTCAGCACACCGCGAGGAGCTGGGGGACCTGCTGTTCCAGATCGTCTTCCAGTGCCGCATCGCCCAGGAACGGGGCGATTTCGACATCGAGGACGTCATGCGGCAGATCGCGGAGAAGATCATCCGCCGGCATCCCCATGTTTTCGGTGAAGGGCGCCTGCAGACGGCCGACCAGGTGCTGGCCCAATGGGAGCAGATCAAAGTCGAGGAGCGCCGCGGCAAGCGCGACACCTCGATGTTCGGGAGCGTTCCCGCGAGCCTGCCTGCGCTGCTCAAGGCCCTGCGCATCTCCTCGAAAGCGGCCCGCGTCGGGTTCGACTGGACCGAGCTCGGAGGCCTTCTGAAGAAGGTCGACGAGGAGACACGGGAAATGCGCCAGGCCCTGCGCTCGAAGAATCGCACCGCCATCCAGGAGGAGGTGGGCGATCTCCTGTTCACGATCGCCAACGTCGCCCGGCACGCCGGGATCGATCCCGAGCAGGCGCTGCAGGGGGCGAACCGCAAGTTCGTGGAGCGTTTCCGCTTCGTCGAGGCCGGCCTCGGGCGCGCCGGGCTGAAGCTGGCGCCGGAGAACCGGGCCCGCATGGAATCGCTGTGGCGGGAGTCGAAGCGCGCCCTCAGAAGAACTTCGCCTGGCCGAAGGTCCCCATCCTCCGGAATTTCTGGTAGCGCGCCTCGACGCGCCCGGCGGATGGCGCGCTCCTGATCTCCTCCAGCGCCGCCATCAGGTGGTCGTCCAGGATGGCCGCCTGGCGCCCGTGGTCGGCCTGCGCGCCCCCCGGAGGCTCCGGCACGATCGCGTCGATGATGTCCAGCTCCCTGAGGTCCGGCGCCGTGATGCGCATCGCCCGGGCCGCCTCCTTCGCCTTCCCCTGGTCCGACCACAGGATCGCCGCGCACCCCTCCGGACTGATCACCGAGTAGACGGCGTGCTCCAGCATCAAGACGCGATCGCCGACGGCGATCGCCAGGGCGCCCCCGCTTCCGCCCTCGCCGGTCACGGTGACGACGATCGGGATGGTCAGGCGAGCCATGGTGCGGAGGCTGACCGCGATCGCCTCGGCCTGGCCGCGCTCCTCGGCGCCCTTGCCCGGGTAGGCCCCGGGCGTGTCGACGAACGTCAGCAGCGGTCTCTGGAATTTCTCCGCGAGCTCCATGACCCGCACCGCCTTGCGATACCCCTCGGGGCGCGGCATGCCGAAGTTGCGTCGCACCTTCTCGCGCGTGTCGCGTCCTTTCTGATGACCGACGACGGCGACGGGCGCCCCCTTGTAGCTCGCGAAGCCGGCGACGATCGCCGGGTCATCGGCGTACTTGCGATCGCCGTGTATCTCCACGAAGTCGGTGAACAGGAGGCCGATGTAGTCGAGCGTGTAGGGACGCTTCGGGTGCCGCGCCACCAGCGCGCGCTGCCACGGGGTGAGGTGCGAGTACACCTCCTGGCGCAGCGCCTGCAGGCGCCGGTCGAGTCTCTCGATTTCGTCGGCACGATCCTCGCCGCCCGGGACGCCGGAGAGCTCCTCGATCTTCTTCTCCAGCTCGCGCAGCGGCCGTTCGAAATCGTCTTCCTCGGCGGCCATGTAAGGTAGTCAAGCACACGCCTCCGAACGTGTCAAGCAACCGGACGCACTCTTTCGCGCCTCGGAGGTCATCGACGGCGGTCGTCGTTCCGGATCCCGGGTGAAAACTCGCGGGAGGATCAGGCGCGCGGATGGAAGTCCCGGTAGATCTTCCGCAGACGCTCGCGGTTGATGTGCGTGTAGATCTGCGTCGTGGAGATATCGGCGTGCCCGAGCATCATCTGCACCGATCGCAGGTCGGCGCCGCGCTCGAGCAGGTGCGTCGCGAAGGAGTGACGAAGCACGTGAGGACTCAGCTTGCTCCGGAGGCCGAGGGCGCGGCCGTATTTCTTCAGGACCTTCCAGAATCCCTGGCGGCTCATCGGTCCACCGCGGTTGTTGGGGAAGAGGGACGGATGCACGGTGCCGCGCAGGATCGAGGAGCGCGCGCCGTCCATATAGGCGCGCAGCCGCTGCGCCGCGGGGCGGCCGAGGGGCACCACGCGCTCCTTGCTTCCCTTGCCGAGGCAGCGCAGGTACCCGGCGTCCAGGTTGAGGTCGCGCACGCGCAGCGACACGAGCTCGGAGACGCGCAATCCCGTGGCGTACAAGAGGCCTATCATCGCCGCGTCACGCGCGCCGAGCGGGGTGGACTCGTCCGGCGCGGCCAGAAGGTGGTCCACCTCCTCGAGCGTCAGATAGCGCGGCAGCGATTTGTGAGTGCGCGGGCCGCGGATCTGCGCGGTCGGGTCCTCGGGCACGATCGACTCCAGGACGAGATAGCGGTAGAACATCCGCACGGCGTTGAGGGCCCTGGCGATCGATTTCGCCGACAGCCCGTCGCCCGACAGGCGGCGCGCGAACTCGTTGATCTCCCCCTGGCGCACCTGACGGGGGTTTCGCGCCTTGCCGTCGAGAAAGCGCCCGAACTTGGCGAGGTCGCGTCCGTAGGCGAGAAGGGAGTTCTTGGCCAGGCCCCGCTCCACCGTGAGATAGTGGAGAAAGTCCTCGATGAGGCCCGCCGATTTCATCGCTCCCGGCCCTCGAGGATCAGCGTGACGGGCCCGTCGTTGACCAGCTCGACCTCCATGAACTCGCGGAACCGTCCCGTCTGGATCTTCAGGGGGCTGCGGGACAGTCTGTCCACGAAGGCGCGATAGAGGGGCTCGGCCTCCTCCGGCGGCGCCGCGCGTTCGAATCCAGGACGCCTGCCGCGACTGAGATCACCGGCGAGCGTGAACTGCGACACCACGAGGATCTCGGAGTGGGTTTCCAGCGCCGACAGGTTCATTTTTCCGTGACTGTCTTCGAAGATTCGCATATTAAGCACCTTGTCGGAAAACCAGTCAAGTTCCGCGTCGGCGTCCCCCTTCTCGACGGCGATCAGCACCAGGAGTCCCCGGCCGATCGCCCCGATCGTCACGCCGCCGACCCGCACCGCGGCGCGCGACACACGCTGCACCACCGCCTTCATCGCGACGGCCTCACGACCGATCGCAGCATGCGGATCTCCTCGTTCCCCAGGAGAGCCATCAGGCCGAGATAGATCGTGGCCCCTCCCGCGATCAGGCCTCCCAGCGCCGTCACCTTGAGGGCCAGTCCGTGAAGGGCGACGACGTCGACGAGGCTCGTTC
>DATFVU010000040.1:0-8882 GCA_035260145.1 Candidatus Polarisedimenticolia bacterium
ACGTCGACCGGTCGGTTGAAGACCGCCAGGACCTCCGCCACATGACGATCGTTCGCAGGGAGGGCCGAGATGCGCTGCGCGACGGCGCTCGCCAGGCTCGGCGGCAGGCGGATGGCTTCGAGGGTGCGGCTCTCCGCCACCCACGAGCCGTCATGGCGACGCAGCGTCCCCTCCTCGGCGAGCACCTTCATGATCTCCTCGAGGTACAGGGGGTTGCCCTCCGTGCGCTCGGCCAGGATGCGGGCGAGACCCTCGGGGCGCTCGCCGAACGGCACCATCGACGCCAGAAGCTCCGTCACCTGATCGGCGTTCAAGGGAGCGAGGGTGATCCTCAGGCAACGCGTGCTCGTCGACAATCGCTTCAAAAGCGCCGCAATCGGTGCGGAGCGCCCCTCCTCGTCGCGCAGGCTTCCGATGTAGAGCCAGGGGCCGCGTCCGGGCCTGAGCACCAGGTGTTCGAGCAGGTCGACCCCCGGAGCGTCGCTCCAATGCAGGTCCTCGAGGAAGACGACGCCGCGCGCGCCTTGCGCCAGGTGCGCCAGGGAATCGCCGACCGCCCGGATGAACTCGCGCTTGCCGATCCTCTCGGCCGGCTCGGAACCCCCCGATGGGGACGGCTCGCCCGTTGCCTCAGGCGGCACGAGCTGGTTGACGACCGACCCCAGCTCATCGGGCATCTCCGGCGGCCGGGGAAGCTGTCGCAGGACCTCCACGAAGGGGTGGAACGGAACGCCGCCGTCCTGGTAGCAGCGCCCGGTGAAGTTGCGGATGCCGGCGAGCTGCAGCCGGTGCTTCATCTCGCGCAGGAGACGGCTCTTGCCGATTCCACTGGGGCCGCTCAGCAGGATCAGGCGCGGCAGCGCTTCATCGCCATCCGCGGTCCCCACATGCTCCGTCGCCAGGTTCGTCAGTTTGTCCAGGTCCTGGTCGCGACCGATGAATCGCCCCGAGGTGACGAAGCTGGCGTAGGTCTCCGGCGTATCGATGCGCAATGGCTCGACCCGGCCGGAGTTCAGGAGATCCAAAGCCGCGGCCGCGTCGGCCGGGCGGGAGCCCGGGGTTCGTCCCATGAGGGCCAGGGTGAACCGCTCGATCCTCTCCGTCACGGCCGGGTTCAAGGCGCGCGGCGATCGGGCATCGCCTCGGAGAATGGCGCCGATCACCTGGCCGGCATCCGCGCCCTGGTACGGCAGCGAGCCGGTGAGGACCTCATAAAGAACCACGCCCAGGGAGTAGAGGTCGGAGCGGGCATCCGCCTTCTGATCTCCGAAGCGCTCGGGAGCGATGTAGTGCAGCGTGCCGCTCACCCCGGGACGGGCCGCTTCGGCCTGCCCCTGTGCCAGGCCGAGATCCAGGAGCCTGACCTGAAAGGGCGGCTGGATCATGATGTTGTGCGGTTTGACGTCGTTGTGCAGCAGACCGCGAGAGTGGATGTAGTCGAGCGCCCTCAGACACTGCAAGGCGAGACTGTCGAAGCGCTCGACGAGGTCGGACCGGCTCTGCCGGCCGAGATCCTCGCCCTTGACGTATTCCATGGTCAGGAAGTACCGCCCGTCCCCCTGAACCGTCCCGAAGTCATAGACCTCGGCGAGGTTGGGATGACGGAGGCGCGCCATGGAGCGGAACTCGCTCTTGAACCGCTCGATCGATTCGCTGTCGAGTCCCTCGGAGCGCAGGATCTTCAGCGCGATCGGCCTTCCTCCCTGGTATGTGTCCCGCACCAGGTAGACCGATCCCATCCCTCCTTCGCCCAGGAGGCGCACGACCGCGTAGCGCTGGTTGATCAGGCGGTCAGGACTGTCCGACATCGGGGCGGCGGCGCTGTCGCATATGGGTTCGGAAACCGAGTTCTGTCCCGGAAAGCTGGCTCGTCGGTGCTGTGCGGAGAAGCTGGGCCGTCCCCCCGGGCAATGGCGGGAAAATACTACTAATTCATTGAAGACGCAAAGGTTTTCTTCCTGGAGGGAGCGTCAGAAAAGCGGCGATCCGAGTCAGTTCACGGGAACGCTGCGGCGTCCCGTGAACCGCTGGTAACCCGACCCGTCGGGATCATCCTTGCGCCGGGATGACTTGGCGTCGTACATGCGGGCATCCGCCACGGCGATCAGGGCATCGAACGACTTGCCGTCCTCCGGAAAGGAAGAACACCCGAGGCTGACCGACAGACGCGCCGGCCTGCCGCCGTGCACGAGGAAGTCGTGCCCCTCGATCGCCTCATGGATCCGCCGCTGCAGTCGATCGACCTCCTGCTTGCCGACTCCGGGGAGGATGACGATGAACTCGTCGGCCGCGTAGCGCACGCAGGTGTCGCACCCCCTGAGTTGCGCACGCACCAGCCGCGCCAGCTCGCGCAGAATCCGATCGCCGGCGGAGTGACCGTGCCGGGCGTTCACGTCGTTGAACCCGTTCACGTCCAGCTCGATGATACTGAGAGGCACCTGCTGCCGAAGGGCCCTGCTGATTTCCTCCTCGAAGCTGACGAAGAGGTAGCGGGCGTTCGGAAGGGACGTCAGAGGATCGATCAGGGCGCTGCTCTGCCCCGAGCCGTACTGCAGGGCATTGCGCACGGCCGTCGCGACGTGCTTCGCGACGATCGAGGCGACGCGCAGATGGTCGTCCTCGTAAGGGCGATCGCGGTGATCGTAGAGCGCGAGAACGCCCAGGACCGTGTCTCCTTCGAGCAGCGGCGCCGCGATCGAGCTCTCGAGACCCTCCAGCGTCCGGTCGGACAGCAGTTCTTCAATATCGGATCGGGCTCCTTCCCGCAGCACCGGGTCGATGGAGGTCACACCGTGGATCGGCAGCCGATGCACGGCCGCCCAGCCGCTCATTCTCTCGCCGAGGGGGATCGTGTGATTGGCGAGCCGGCGGGAATGAGTGCCATGGACATAGCGCGCCTCCAGGACCCGGCGATTCTTGTCGAGGAGATAAAGGACCAGACAGCGATGGTGGATCAGATGTTCGATCTTGTTGGAGATGAACCCCATCGCCTCGTCGAGGTTGAGGCTGCGGGCGGTGCTCTGGGCGATCTCGTACAGCGCGAAGAGCTCGCGTTGGGCCGACTGGATGGTCTCCATGATCGAGGTGCGGAGCTGGTTCGTGTCCCGTTTGAGCGGATCGGCGCCCCTGGGAAGGCGGCGCTTGTCGGGTGCGGTCGAGGTCTCCTGGGAGCGGTTGATATCGCCGGCCAGGGCGCCCAGCGGGACCAGATTCTTCTCCAGCGCCTCCACCACGGAGGGATCGAAAGAGGTTCCCGACTCGCTCTGGACGTACTTCAGGGCCTCCTCCTGGCTCAGCGGCTTGCGGTAGGGACGATCCGAGGTCAGGGCGTCGAAACAGTCGACGACCGACAGGATGCGCGCCGTGATCGGGATCTCCTCCCCCTTCAGGTGATCGGGATAGCCGGTCCCGTCCCACTTCTCGTGGTGCGAGCGCACCACGTCCGTGAGCGGGAAAGGAAAGTTGATGGTCTCGAGGATCTCGACCCCGATGCGCGGATGGATGCGCATCTTCTCGGTCTCCTCGGGTGTCAGGGGGCCGGGCTTGCAGAGAATATGCTCGGGGACCGCCAGCTTGCCGATGTCGTGCAGGAGGGACCCGGCCTTGAGCGCCTCGAGCTCCGGCTCGGCCAGCCCCATGGAGCGACCGAGCGCCACGGCATACGCCTGCACGCGCCGGATGTGCCGCTGGGTGGTGCGGTCCTTGGCGTCGATGGCCAGCGCCAGCGCCTCGATGACCGAGAGATAGAGGTCGGCCACCTGCCGTCCGTGGCGGCGCTCCTCGCCCACTTTCTCCGCGTACAGGCGCAGCGAGAAATAGAGGACGTACAGGAGCGGCAGCGACAGCACCAGGGTCAGCGGACCGAAGTTCTGCAGGCCAACGGTCAGGGCCGCGCCCAGGAAGGCCCCCGCCACGTAGGCGGGCCCGGTCCAGAGGAAATTCGTCCGCCAATTGTGGAGGAACGGGATGTCGTCCGTCAGGCTGATGGCCGCCGCCACCAGCCCCGAGTTCACCACGAAGAAGGCGACGGCCGACAGGAGCACCGCCGGCCACTCCAGGGCCAGCTCCAGGCGCCCGGGAGTCCCTCCCGCAAGGTGAAAGACCGCCCCCGCGCCGATCGAAGACACGACCAGCTCAAAGGCGTTGAACACGATCCGCCGAGGCTGCGGCTTTTTCCCCCGACGCAGCAGCGAGGCGGAGATCCCCGATGCGGCAGCGGCCACGGCGGCGGCGGGGGTGCCCAGGACCAGAAGACCGGCGTAGACGAACACGAAGGCGATCGACACGTCCCCAAGGACCGGCAGGGGTATACGGAACGGAGAGGCAAAAACGGCGATCGCCACGGCGACGAGGAGGGGAGTGAGGCCTGGCGGGCCCTCCAGGACGAAGGCGGCCGCGAGGCCCGCGATCCCCGTCAGGGAGACGAATGCGACATGGGCCCCTGTGATCCGGCTCAGCTTCGACACGTCACGTCCCCCGGTCCACCCCCGCGCGCCCCGGCGCGTCGCGCCGACGTATCCTGAAGAGGCACGACAGTCAAGATTGCATCCGGTTGCGGGCGGAATCCATTTCACTTTGGAGATCGCTCCGCGGCGGGAAATCCACGCCGCCTCAACCGGGCGGCGTCCGGCTGACGGGAAGCCGGATAGGGCGGATGCTATACTCGAAACATCCTGAGCGGCGGCCACTTGCGGCCCTCCGCACGGAGCTCTCGATGGACCCGCGATCCCAGAAGAAGAACCGACGCGACCCCGCGGCGAACCCGCCGCCCGTGACCGGCCGAACCGGTCGTCGACGTCGTCTGATCCTGGGCGGCCTCTCGCTCGCCGCCGCCGGTCTGGCCTGGATGTCGGTGGTGAGCGTGGGCCCGGGGGAGCGGGCATTCCGGCGCACCGTCGGTTTCGGGGTCGCCGGGCCGCTGAGCGAGGGTCTGCACCTGATCGTGCCGGTCGTGCAGAGCCTGATTCGGATCCCCGAGGGCCCCATTCGCGTCGCGTCATCGGTCAGAGTGCGCTCGAGCGAGGGGATCGATCTGGAGATCCCGTACGAGGCCGAGGCGCGGATCGAGCCCGCGGCGCTTGCCGCGCTCCTCGGCGGGAGCGGCTCGGGACGTTCTCCGGAGTCCGCGATCGCGTCGGCCGCTACCGAGGCCGTGACGGCATGGGGCTCGGGCGCGACGATCGAATCGCTGGCCCTTCTCGAGGGGAAGGGAGATGTCGAGGGGAAGGTGAAGGCCGGCCTGGAGAAACAAGGATTCCATTCCGTTGCCCTGCGTCTGCAGAGGGCGCGCGGGGCGGGGGATGCCGTCGCGGCGATCACGTCGCGCGCGCTGCGCGACCGAATGACCGAAACCAAGATCAAGATCGCCCTCCTGGGCCTCGACGGAGCCGACTGGGAAATCATCAACCCGCTGATGGCGAAGGGGCAGCTTCCCAACCTGGAGCGGCTCAAGGCTCGCGGCGCCTGGGGGAACATGAAAACGATGATGCCCTGGCTGTCCCCTTTACTGTGGACCAGCGTGGCCACGGGCAAGCCGCCGGAGGAGCACGGCATCATCGATTTTCTGGCGAAGGACCCGAAGACCGGGCAGATCGTGCCGGTTTCGAGCCGATGGCGCAAGGTGAAGGCGCTCTGGAACATGTTCACCGATGCCGGTCGATCGTCGTCGTTCGTCGCCTGGTGGGCGACCTGGCCCTCCGAGCCGATTCAGGGAACCATGGTCTCGGACCGGGTGGCGTACAGCCTGTTCGGATTCGTGTCGAGCGAACCGGAGACCCGCGCCGCGACCTATCCCGAGGAGTACTTCCAGTCGATTCGCCCGAAGCTGACGGACGCGCGATCGATATCACTGGATGAGGTCCGCCGCTTCGCGGACGTGACGCAGGTCGAGTTCGCGTCCCTGCGCAGGCAGGTCGAGGAGGATCCGAAGTCCGCCTATCGCGCCCCGGTCAATCACCTGACGAAGATCCTCGCGAGTCAGAAGTCGTACCACGCGGTCGCGCTCGACATCCTGAAACGAGGTCAGCCCGATCTGTTCTCCGTCTACTACCAGGGGATCGACGAGGTCTGCCACAGGTTCGCGCATTACATGCCCCCGAAGATGGACATGGTCACGGAGGCCGAGTACGCGAAGTACAGGGAGGTGGTCGCGACGTACTATCGCTACCAGGATCGCCTGCTGGGGGAGGTCCTCGCGAATCTCTCACCCGACACGGTGGTGATGGTCCTCTCCGACCACGGCTTTCAGAGCGGCGGCGGCCGGCCCAGGGACGACCCGCCATACATCGAGGGCAAGCCGGGGCTCTGGCACAGGCGCTACGGGATCGTGGTCCTCGCCGGACCCGGCATCAAAGCGACCCACCTCGACACGACGAGCCTCCTCGATGTGGCGCCGACCGTCCTGTATCTCGCAGGCCTCCCGGTCGCGCGCGACATGCCGGGCCGCGTGATCCAGGAGGCGATCGATGAATCGTTCCTGAAGCGCTATCCGGTCCGTTTCATTCCTTCCTATGAGATCGTCGGCCATCCGCTGGACGAGGACCGGCCGATCGTCGCGTCGAGCGCCGCGGACCAGGAGCTTGTCGAAAATCTAAAGAGCCTGGGTTACGTGGGAGGAGGCGTCGGGAGTCCGCCGGGGGGAGACGAGGCAGGCGGGGTCGCCGCCGCCGCACCGCAGGCCGGGGCGGCCGACGACACGCTCATCACCGCACATCTGAATGAAGCGGGGATCTTTCTCAAAAGCAAGGACTATGCGCGCGCGCAGGCGGCCCTGGACGAGGCTCTGCGGGCCCAGCCCGGATACATCCCCGCCCTGCAGCTTCAGATCGAGATCGCGGACGCGCAGAAGGACTACGCCCGCAGCATTCAGGTGGCGCGCTCGATCATCGAGACCAATCCCGATCAGGACCGTGCCGTCTATCTGAAGCTCGGCCACGCCTATCGCGATGCCGGCCGGGCCGGGGAGGGGATTGCCTATTTCCAGGGGTTGCGCGTGGATCGGCCGGAGGTGCCGGAGATCCGGGCGGCGCTCGGCTCGCTCCTCCTGAAGGAGGGAAAGGTGGAGGATGCCGAGCGGGAGCTCGTGGAAGCCCTCAAGATGAATCCGGCGCTCTCCGACCCTCTGGCAGATCTGCACACCCTGTACAGGGGCACGCCCCGTGTCCTGACCCTGGAGCCGATTGTGCGCAGGGGCCTCGAGCTCGATGACAAGTCCCTGGTCCACCTGAACTGGATGGGGATGATCTACGAATGGAAGCGCGACATTCCGGAGGCGGAGCGGACGTTCAAGCGGGCGCTCGAGATCGATCCCGATTACGCGCCGACCATGGCCAACCTCGGCGCGTTGTACGGCCGCAACGGCAGGCTTCGGGAGGCGGTCGACATCCTGAAACGCGCCGTGGCGAAGGATCCCGACAACGTCGAGTCCTGGGTGAACCTGGGTGCGGCGCAGGGAAGGATGGGCCAGTCGCGCGAGGCGATCCGGGCGCTGGAGACGGCCCGAGACAAGGGTGTGCGGACGACGACGCTATACAACGCCCTGGCGTTGTCCTACCTTCAGGATCACCAGAAGGAGAAGGCCGTGCAGTTTCTGCAGGAATCGCTTCAGATCGACCCCAACCAGAAGGAAGCCGTGGCGCTCCTTCAGGAGGTCAATAGGCCCTCTCGATGAGACGGTCCGGCTCCCGCAGCAGTTCGGAGACCCGGCTCCAGCGCTCCGGGTCGGAATCCTTGAGGAGCGCGCGCAGGGCCGCGTAGTGCTCGCTGAGGCGATCGAGGGCCTCTCGGAACTCGTCCTCGCGCAGGCCCGAGTACTGGCCGGCGCGCGCCATGGCGACGTTGAATCCCCAGGCGGCCGCCTCGTTGTAGTGCCTCTCCAATTCCGCCGGCTCGCCGCGCGATACCGGCAGCAGCGTGGCCCCCGCCATGTGCCGGGCGTGGAAGTATTCGTGGTCCAGGAGCAGGTATCTCCAGGCGAGGGTGTGATCCGAAAGGATCGCGGCCTCATCGTAAACGATGTCGTTCCGGGCCCCGGGGCCGGCGAACGGCGCGCTGCCACGCTCGCGGGGATCGGTCGCTCCGGGACGGACCAGCGCCATGTAGAGACGCCGGCCGACACCGGGAGCCAGGGGTCGGACGGACAAAATGTAGCGCGTGTAGTCCGGCCGCCGCGAGGCGAGCGCTTGAATGAGGCCCGGAGGGTCGAGGTGCGACCCGACGCCGTTCACGACCGCAGGGGCCTCGCCGGCGAGGATGCAGGCAGCGGATCCGGCCGCCACCGTATTGCGTAGAAGCCGCGCCCAGCAAGCCGTTCCGCGGATTCGCATGAGAACGTTCCATGTACCGCGAAGCGTCGCCTCCGGCAAGGTGAATCAGCGACGAAAGCGAGCGGCGAATCGGCCCAAATACAAAGTTGTAATGTGCTATATTGACCGGCCCATGAAACGCGTAGCCAGAGAAGGCGGGACATATACCGCGAACGAGCAGATCGCGCGTCGCGTTTATCGCGCCTTGAAGACGCCCAGCGACACCGATCGAACCACCGACCCGATCGTGGCGTTCCACTTCAAGGGCTTGAACGACTACATCCTGATGCGCTGCAATAAATCACCCGAAATCAGCATCAAGGGGAAGGATCAGATCGCCGGCGAGGTAAAATTCTTCGCCTACAGTGATTTCAAGGATTACGATGAGCGCTCGGTCCTGTTCAAGCTGAAGGACGAAATCGGTCTCATCGAGTTGTACAGCAAGGGCGCGATCCGGAAGTTGACCTGGGAGTCATGGGACAAGTTCTGCCGCTGGCTGGAGTCGCTGGACGAGGATGGCGTACAGATCTCCCTCAAACTACCCTGCCTGGTGTACGAATCGGTCAAACACCAAAAGCC
>DATFVU010000041.1:0-2137 GCA_035260145.1 Candidatus Polarisedimenticolia bacterium
GGGAGTGCGCCGGATCGCTCTTTTGACATCATCTCTGCGAGAGTGGCGGAACTGGCAGACGCGCTGGACTTAGGATCCAGAGGGGGAAACCCCGTGGGGGTTCAACTCCCCCCTCTCGCACCAGATTCCCGGGAGCGGCGATGAAAGTCGATGTCCAGGAGATGGGCGCCTGCAAGCGGCGCCTGCAAGTGCAGGAGACGCCCGAGGTGGTGCGCCAGGCGTGGGAGACCGCCTTCACCCGCGTGCAGCGCGAGGCCAAGCTGCCCGGCTTTCGCAAGGGCAAGGTTCCGCGCAGCATGATCAAGCTGCACTTCGCCGACGACGTCCGGCAGGAGGTGGCGCGCCACCTGATCCCCGAGGTCTACAAGCAGGCCCTCGAGGAGACGCGCCTCGACCCCATCGAGGACCCCGACGTCCAGGACGTCACCCTCGAGGAGAGCGCGGCCCTCAAGTTCTCCGCGGTCGTCGAGGTCAAGCCCGTGATCGCGCTCGACCGGTACACGGGATTGACGGTCACCCATCAGCCGAAGCCGTTTCAGGAGAGCGAGATCGACGAGGCGTTGTCCCATCTCCAGGAGCAGCACTTGGAGTACCGGGTGGTGGAGCGCCCCGCCGACGTCGGTGATCTGGTGGTCCTCGACTACACGCTGACTCCCGAAGGCATGCCGGCCCGGGCCGAGACGGGCTATGGGCTCGTGATCGGCAGCGGGGCGGTGATGCGGGAGATCGAGGAGGCGGTGATCGGGCTCGGCCCCGGCGGCTCCCGCGAGACTCGCGTGCGCTTCCCCGACGACTATCGCGTCGAGGCCCTGCGCGGCAGATCGGCGGAGGTCCGGGTGCAGGTCAGCGAGGTGAAGGAGAAGGTCCTCCCGCCGCTCGACGACGATTTCGCCAAGAGCATCGGAGAGTACGAGACGCTGGAGGCGCTGCGCGGGACGATTCGAGAGGGCCTCGAGAGGCGGCGCGAGCAGGAAAACCGGCGCGCGCTCGAACTGGCCGTGCTGGAGGCGGTCCTCGCCGAGCACAACTTCGACGTGCCCGACGCGCTCGTGATGCGGCAGGTGCGCCATCAGATCGAGGCGCTGCGCGAGCAGATGCGGCGACAGGGCGTCGACCCCGATCGGCTGCCCTGGGATTACTCGAAGATGGCCGAGGAGATGCGCCCGGCGGCGCAGCAAGCCGTGAAGCGGGCGCTGCTCATCGAAGCCATCGCGGAGAAGGAGGGATTCGCGCCGAGCGACGCCGACGTGCAGGCGGAGGTCGAGCGCCTGGCCCAGGCGGGCCAGCGCCCCGTCGAGGCCGTGCACGCGATGCTGGAGCAGAGCGGCGACCTGGACCGCATCAGGGTCTCGCTGGTCGAGAAGCGGACCCTCGATTTCCTGATCGACCGCGCTACCGTCACCAGCGCGTGAGGTACACTAGCCGGGGATCGATCATGAACAGTCGAATCCGATTGCCGGAGACCGCTCCCGCGCGATCGGCGCATTCCCCCGTCGTGCCGCGCCCGATCGATCGGCCGTCGACGGCTGATGAGGGCGCCCCCGCGCGGGGGAGAAGGAGACGTCCGATGGGCTTGGTCCCAATGGTTGTCGAGCAGACCCCCCGCGGCGAGCGGGCGTTCGATATCTTTTCCCGTCTCCTCAAGGAGCGGATCATCTTCCTGCCGACGTACATCGAGGACGAGATCGCCAACCTGGTGATCGCTCAGATGCTGTTCCTCGAGGCGGAGGACCCTGACAAGGACATCCACCTTTACATCAACTCGCCGGGCGGCTCGGTCACCGCGGGCATGGCGATCTACGACACCATGCAGTACGTCAAGCCGGCGATCTCGACGATCTGCATGGGACAGGCGGCGAGCATGGGCGCGCTGTTGCTCGCGGCGGGCTCGCGGGGCAAGCGGTTCGCCCTCCCTCACGCCCGCATCATGATCCATCAGCCGCTCGGCGGCGTGCAGGGGCAGGCCACCGACATCGACATCCAGGCCAAGGAGATCCTCCGGATGCGGGAGGAGCTGAACCGCATTCTGGTGCACCACACCGGCCAGTCGATGGACAAGATCCAGCGCGACACCGATCGGGACTTTTTCATGACCGCCGAACAGGCCAAGGAATATAGAATCGTCGACGAGGTGATC
>DATFVU010000042.1:0-2175 GCA_035260145.1 Candidatus Polarisedimenticolia bacterium
TCGACCGCAGCGCGCGCTTCTTCGAGCGAAACGCCTGGCCGGAGGCGCGCGATCGCCGACGGCAGCATGCGGCGGCTCCGACTTGGCGGCGTCGCGAACGGGTTCGCGCGAAACCCCGCCACGCTCCAGACGTCGACGACAGGCCCTGGCGCGGCTGCGGGATGCCGAAATCCGGGGGGCATGACGCCGACGATCGTGTACAGATCGGTGTCGATTCTGACCTGCCGACCGAGCGCATCGGCATGGCCGCCGAACAACCTGCGCCACGCCGCGTCACTGAGGACCACCGCCTCGGCGAAACCGTCCGCTCGATCCTGGGGTGTCAGCACGCGTCCGAGCTGCGGCGTCTCCCCGAGAATCGGAAAGTAATTCACACCGGTGGCCGCCATGACGACCCGCTCGGGACGCTCGCCCCCCGTCAGATTGGCGTCGAACACCCACACCGGCGCGAGGGCCTCGAACACCGTGGCGCGCTCGGACAGGTCATCGATCTCGGGAACTGAGAAGCCGACGTTCTGCAAACCGGATCCGGGCAGGTCCGCAGTGACCCTGACCAGCGCATCGGGACTGCGAAATGGCAACGGCCTCAGTAATACCGACCGGACAATACTGAACATCATGGTGTTGAGTCCGATGCCGACGCCAATCGTCAGCACCGCGACGATCGTGTGGCTGGGCGACTTCAGGAGACTGCGGAGGGCCCCCCTCAGGTCGTGAGCAAGTGTCGTCAAGTCCCTCTCCTCTCGTTCTCTCCGGACCCTTGCGGGACCTCTCCAGCCTAGGGAAAGGACCTGGATGAGTACAGATACACGTGCGTGAAATTGTTATGAGTACAGATTAATTATTTGAGATCTGTTATCCATCGATGGTAGGCTCGCCTGCATGAAATCCTCACCCGCCGGCCAGCCGTCCTTGTACGACCGCCTCGCGGAGGACGTCCGCGGGCAGATTCTCCGCGGGGCCCTGCGACCGGGCGATCGAATGCCATCCTTGCGGCACATGAGCCGCCGGCACCGGGTCAGCCTGTCCACCACCATTCAGGCGTACCACCTCCTCGAAACGCAGGGGCATCTGGAAGCCCGGCCGAAATCAGGCTTCTTCGTGCGGGTGCCGCCCGCGACCGCCATTCCCGAGCCCCGGTCCGACGCCCGGGGCGGACGCCCCGCCGTTCCCGTTCACCACGCCATCCTCCGAGAAGCCCTGGCCGCGGCCGGTGATCCGTCCAACATTCCGTTCGGCGCCGCCTGCATCAGCCCGGAGCTCTTCCCCAACCGCCGCCTCAACCTGATCCTGCGGGGCATCGTCGGGCACTTTCCCCACCACAGCGCCCTCTACGCCATGCCGCCCGGACTGGAGGCCCTGCGCCGGCAGGTCGCGCGGCGATCCGGCGACCGGGGCTTCAGCCTGGGCCCGGGGGATGTAACCATCACCGGCGGCGCTCTCGAGGCGATCAATCTGGCGATTCGGGCGGGGCTCCGCCCGGGCCAGGCCCTCGGCGTGGAGAGCCCCACGTTCTTCGGAGCCCTCCAGGCCGCCGCCTCCCTGGGGGTCAAGGTCGTCGAGATTCCCACCGACCCCCGGACGGGACCCGACCCGGCCGCCCTGGACTCGGCCATCCGCCGGCACCGCATCAAAGCTTGCTTCGTTCAGCCCAACTGCCACAACCCGCTCGGCTACGTGATCACGGACGCCGCGAAGAAGGAGCTGGTGGAGGTGACGGCGCGGCACGGAGTGGCGCTGATCGAGGACGACTTGTATGGAGATCTCGCCTTCGAGGGCCCGCGACCACGCGCGGCGAAGTCTTACGACCGGAGCGGGCTGGTCCTGTACTGCTCCTCCTACTCCAAGACGCTCCCTCCCGGCTTCCGCGTCGGCTGGATCGCGGCCGGCCGCTTCCAGGAGGAGGTGAACCGGCTCAAGTTCACCCTGAACATCGCGTCTCCCAGCCTCCCCCAGCTTGCGCTCGCCGAATTCCTCGACTCCGGCGGCTACGATCGGCATCTCCGGCGGCTGCGGCTGGCCCTTGCCCGTCAACTGGCGCAGGTCCGCCACGCTGCCGCCCGCTATTTTCCGGAGGGCACCGGAATCAGCCGGCCCGCCGGCGGCCACATGCTCTGGGTGGAGCTGCCCGCCGGAATCGATGCCGTCGACCTGTTCCACCGCGCCCTGGAGCGC
>DATFVU010000043.1:0-3168 GCA_035260145.1 Candidatus Polarisedimenticolia bacterium
CGCTCACGATCGCCCTCCTCATCGACGCGAGCAACAGCATGAACCTGGGCGGCAAGATCGACATGGCGCGCAAGGCGGCGGAGGAATTCGCCTCCAGCGTCGACCCCGAGGATCGTCTGATGATCCTGTCCTTCAACGACGAGCTCGAGGGTCCGGACGCCCCCCTGGCCGATCGCGCCGCGATCAAGGCCCGGATCGAGGCGATCCAGGCGCGTGGCGGGACCGCTCTCTACGATGCGATCTACCGCGCCTCCGACCGGCTGGCCCGGGAAGAGGGCCGGCGGGTCATCGTCCTGCTCTCCGACGGCCGCGACCAGGCCCTCACAGACAACGAGCCCGGGAGCCTGCACCTGTTCGAGGAGGCTCTGGAGAGGGCCCATCGATCCGAGGTGGCCGTCTACACCATCGGTCTGGGGCGGCACCTCGACACCGAGATGGACCTGCGCCTGGAGCGCAGCCTGAAGCAGGTCCTGGACACCCTGGCGAGCACCAGCGGAGGCCGCGCCTACTACCCGGAGCGCGCCGGACAACTGTCGGGGATCTACAGGCAGATCGCCTTCGACCTGAAGGCCCAGTACGCCCTCGCCTACGAGTCGACGAACCGGGAGCGCGACGGGAAATGGAGGGCGATCGTCCTGGCGGCCAGGAATCCCGAACTCGAGGTGCAGGCGCGGGCCGGCTACTACGCCCCGGGCCCTTCCGCGCGCTGAGCGACGGGGCCTAAGCGCCGCCTCCGGCGGCCGCCGCTTTCGGGCGCGGGCGGCGGATGAGCATCAGGTTGCGCACGTAGATGAAGACCCCCGCCGATTGCCCGATGGTGAAGACGATGTCCTGCCGGTACCAGAAGGCGTACGCGAACAGGATCAGTCCTCCGAGCAGACTCAGGTACCAGAACGCCACGGGGATGGTGCTCTCCTTGCGCCGCTCCGACGCCAGCCACTGCACGATGAAGCGCGAGCCGAAGAGGATCTGTCCAAGCATTCCGAACAGCACCCAGCCATTCATGTGCAGCAGGCGCTCAAAGGTCATCCTTCACCTCATAACGCAGTTTTCGTCGCTTCATCCAGCGCACGGCGAGCAGGTCCATGAAGGACGGGAGGAGTCGATTGCCGATGCCGTACTTCGATTCTCCGTGGCGGCGTGGACGATGCCCGACCGGAACCTCCTCCACCCGGAACCCCTCCATCCTGAGGAGAGTCGGCAGGAAGCGGTGCATTCCGTCGTACAGAACCAGGCGCCGCACCGCCTCCGTCCGAAACGCCTTGAGCGAGCAGCCGGTGTCAGTGATCGTCTCGTCGCTCAGGCGGTTGCGCACGTAGTTGGCGATCTTCGACGAGACGCGCCGCACCAGGTTGTCCCGGCGGTTCCGGCGCACCCCGACGACCGCGTCCAGACCCTCGAGCGCCCGGAGCAGGCGCGGGATGTCCGTCGGGTCGTTCTGCAGGTCCGCGTCCAGGGTGACGACCACTCTGCCGCGGGCCCCCTTGAATCCGGCATCCATGGCCGCCGACTGCCCGGAGTTTCTCGCAAGGGTCAGGACGCGCACGCGCGGATCGGCGTCGCGCAGGCCCCGCAGCACCGAATCGCTGCCGTCGGTCGAGCCGTCGTTCACGAACAGGATCTCGTACGGGACTCCGGCCGTCTTCAGGGCGTCCGTGATCTCGCCGTGCAGGACGGCGAGATTGTCCCTCTCGTTGTAGACCGGAATGACCAGGGAGAGATCGACGGATCGAGCCGTGCCGCCGCTCACGCTAGTTGAATATCCAGAGGCGGCGGAGCCGGCTCATCAGACGGTGGCGTGCCGACTCCGCCTCCGTCAGCAGTTCGGGTGCTAAGCGCGCCTTCCACTTCAGAACGGCCGATTCGTCGATGCGCCGCAGGATCGGGAAAAGGAAGCGCGCCCCCGGCCCGGCGGGATCGAAGCAGAACGACGCATTGAAATCGATGACGCACGGCCTGCCGTCCTCGGTGATCAGGATATTGTCTCGTTTGCGCAGATCGATGTGGGCCACGCCGCGGGCGTGGATCTGCCCGACGAGCTCCCGGAGCCTCTCGAACATCGGGCCGACCTCCGCGCGTTTCCTGCGGCACCAGCGTGTGATGCGCTCTCCCTCGATCGGCTCCATCAGGATGCCGCACGAGCCGGCCTCGCCGTAGCATCTCGGAATCCCCTCGATCCCATGGAGCCGGCGAAGGGCGCGCAGCTCCCGGATCACCTGGCGGCGCCCCAGGAGCCGCACGGGCCACGATTTGTCGCTGAAATCCTTGAGGACGGCCCGATCGGCGCCGTAGGCGACGCACTTGATGTCCGGCTTGGCCCAGGTCCCCTGCCGGATGACCTGGATCGTGAGCGGGTTGGGGGCGGCCTCGAGCGTCTCGGCCATCGGCGCTCCTGTGCTATTCTCCGGCCTCGGAAATGGAGGAGGATCTTACCATAGCCGTTCATGGGGCATCGGACATGGCCTTGCACCGGGAGCTCGCCGGCCGCGGACCCGGGACGATGGCCGGCGTGAAGCCGCTCCTGACCCGGGAGCGTCTCGCCTCCCTGCGCCGACGCCGGCTGCACGGCGGACGCAACGTCACCAAGGCGACCGTCGACCTGGTCGAGACCGAGGGGCATACCCTCGTGCTCAAGGACTTCGCTTCCCGTCCCTGGCCGGTGCGGCGCCTTCTCGGACCGTGGCAGCTCGACCGCGAGGAGCGCGCCTACGCCGTCCTCGCCGGGGCGCGCGGGACGGCCGCCTTCGTCGCCCGCGTGGATCGACAGGCGATCGCGCTCCAATACGTGCCCGGCCGCAGCCTCGCGGCGTGCCGGCCCGGCGATCTGCAGGCCGGGTTCTTCGACCGTCTCGAGCGGCTTCTCGATGAGATCCACACGCGCGGCGTGGCGCACGGAGATCTGCACCGGCACGACGTGCTCGTGGGGGGTGGGGAGGAGCCGTTCCTGGTCGACTTCTCGACCTCGGTCGTCGCCCCCGCGGGGGCCGGCGCCGTGTCGAGATTCCTTTTCCGCCAGATGAGCCGGGCCGATCGGCGCTCGGCCGCCAAGCTCCGGCGGCGGTTCCTGCCCGGCTCCGATGCCCCGGTGCCGGAGCGTTCAGGGATGTACAGGGTCGGAGGATGGGGGAGACGTCTTCTGGATCGCCTCCGGCGCGCCGGCGGGAGTCA
>DATFVU010000044.1:0-6939 GCA_035260145.1 Candidatus Polarisedimenticolia bacterium
CCAGGGATTGAGCGCGGTGTCCTGCATGATGCTGCGGAAAGGCCGGGTTATAATGCGGCCCCCGCAGAGGCGGAGCGCGAGGCGAGTTCATGCAGAAAATGTGGATCCACGGCGAATGGACCGGAAGCGTCTCGAAGAAGATGTTCCCGGTCGACAATCCCGCCACCGAGGAGATCATCGACGAAGTGCCGCGCGCCGGGGCGAAGGACGCCGATCTGGCGGTGCAGTCCGCGGCGGAGGCGTTCCGCGGCTGGCGCGGCGTTCCGGGGATCGAGCGGGCGGCGCTCATGCACCAGTTCGCGGCCCGCCTGCGGGACAAGGCGCACGCCGTCGCCCGTCAGCTCACGCTCGAGGGGGGCAAGCCCCTCATCGAGAATCTGGACGAGGTGGAATGGTGCGCCGCCTGCTTCGATTACTACGGCGAGCTGGCGCGCGACCAGGGGGGGAAGGTCCCCTCGCCGGTCTTCCGGCACCAGATCAACTTCGTCCGCAAGGAGCCTTACGGTGTGGTCGTCGCGATCGTCCCCTGGAACTATCCGCTCCTGCTTCTGACCTGGAAGCTCGCGCCGGCCCTCGCCGCGGGGAACACCGTCGTGGTCAAGCCCTCGAACGAGACCCCTCTCTCGACCCTGATGCTGGCCGAGGACCTGGGGATCTTCGGCAAGGGGGTCGTCAACATCCTCACCGGCTTCGGCACCGAGGTCGGCGATCCTCTCGTGGTCCACCCCGATGTGCAGCTCATCGCCTTCACCGGCAGCATCGCCACCGGCAAGGCGATCGCCACGGCGGCGGCCCCGCACCTCAAGAAGCTGAACCTGGAGCTGGGGGGGAACGACCCGTTCATCGTCTGCGACGACGTGAACCTCGACGTGGCGGCGCGCGGCGCCGTCTGGGCGGCGTTCCTCAACATGGGCCAGGTCTGCACCTCGGGGGAGCGCTTCTACGTGTTCGAGCGGGTGTTCGAGGAGTTCACCAAGAAATTCGTCGCCCTGGCGAAGAAGCTGCGGCTGGGGAACCCTCTCGGCCCGGACATCGACTGCGGCCCGCTCATCCGCGAGGCGCACCGCAAGCAGATCGAGGCGAAGATCGAGGAGGCGGCGTCGCAGGGGGCCCGGGTGATGTGCGGCGGCAGGCGGCCGCCGCAGCTGAAGAAGGGCTATTTCTTCGAGCCGACGGTCCTGACCAACGTCAGCCATAAGATGTCGATCATGAAGTCGGAGACCTTCGGCCCGATCGCCCCGATCATGCCCGTCAAGGGGATCGAGGAGGCGGTGGCTCTCGCCGACGACTCGGAGTACGGCCTGGGCGCGAACATCTACACCAACAACCTCGAGTACGCCATGTACGCCATGGAGAACGTGCACGCCGGAACCTTCTGGATCAACGATCCGTTGACCGACAATGACGCCGGACCGTTCGGCGGGATGCGCAAGAGCGGCATCGGCCGCGAGCTCGGGATCGAGGGGCTGGACGCGTTCCGCGAGCCGAAGCATGTCCACATGGACTACAGGATCGAGGCGAAGCCCTATTGGTACCCCTACGACTGGAGCCACCTCAAGAAGGAATCCCGGGGATGACCAAGCACATCGCCCTGAAGACGGCGATTCCGGGCCCGAACTCGCAGGCGCTCATGCGCGCCCGCCAGGCGGCGGTTCCGCGCGGCCCCTACAACATCACGCCGCTGTTCATCGCCCGGGGAGAGGGGGCGATGCTGGAAGACGTCGACGGCAACCGCTTCATCGACTTCGCCGGCGGCATCGGCGTGCTCAACACGGGGCACGCCCCCAAAAACGTCGTCAAGGCGATCCAGCAGCAGGCGGAGCGCTACCTCCATTCCTGCTTCCACGTCACCATGAACGAGCCGTACGTGCGCCTCGCCGAGACGATGAACCGCATCACCCCGGGCTCGTTCCCGAAGAAGACCTTCTTCGCCAACTCCGGCGCCGAGGGGGTCGAGAACGCCATCAAGGTGGCGCGCAACTTCACGCGGCGGGAGGCCGTCATCTGCTTCGAGGACGCCTTCCACGGCCGAACCCTCCTGGCGATGTCGCTGACCAGCAAGGTGCATCCCTACAAGGATCACTTCGGTCCGTACGCCCCGGAGATCCACCGGATGCCGTTCTCCTACTGCTACCGCTGCCCGTGGGGGAAGCGCTATCCCGGATGCAACATCGAGTGCGCCACCTTCCTGGACGACTTCTTCAAGCGCTACGTCGATCCGACGTCGGTGGCGGCGCTGATCGTCGAGCCGGTCCTGGGGGAGGGCGGCTTCATCATGCCGCCGCAGGAGTACTACCCGAACCTGGTCAACATCTGCCGCAAGCACGGCGTCCTGGTGATCGCCGACGAGGTGCAGACCGGCTTCGGGCGCACCGGCAAGATGTGGGCCTGCGAGCACTGGGGGATCGAGCCGGACATCCTGATCGCCTCCAAGTCGATCGCCGCGGGGCTGCCTCTGGCCTCGGTCACCGGCCGGGCGGAGATCATGGACGCACCCATGGAGGGGAGCCTCGGCGGTACGTTCGGCGGCAACCCTGTGGCCTGCGCCGCGGCCCTGGCGGCGATCGAGACGATCGAGAAGCAGAATCTTCCCGAGCGGGCCGCCAAGATCGGCGAGAAGGTGCGCGACCGGTTCGAGGCGCTGTGGAAGAGGTGCTCCCTGGTGGGCAACGTGCGGGGGGTGGGGGCGATGCGGGCCATCGAATTCGTCAAGGACCGCGCCACCAAGGAGCCCGCCAAGGACCTGGTGAACCGGATCGTGAGGCTGTGCTACGAGCGCGGGCTCATCGTCATCGGCGCCGGCACCTACGGCAACGTGATCAGGACGCTGATGCCTCTGGTCATCACGGAGGAGCAGCTCGAAGAAGGGCTCGACGTTCTGGAGGGGGCGATCATGGAGGCGGCCCAGTCGCTGCAACCGGCCCCCGTGGAGACCAAGGCCCCCAGCCGGGTCGCGCCGCGACCGGGGGGCGAGGGCGTCACCGGGCTCGTCTGAGAGGAGGGCGGCATGCTCCTGGAAGGGAAGAAGGGCCTGATCGTCGGCGTCGCCAACAAGCGGAGCATCGCCTGGAGCATCGCGGAATCGTTGCACCGGGAGGGGGCGCGCCTGGCCTTCAACTACCAGGGGGAGCGGCTGGAGGAGAACGTGCGCTCGCTGGCCCGGGAGCTCGACGGGTCGATCGTCCATCCCTGCGACGTCACGAAGGAGGACGAGATCGACGCCCTGTTCGCCAAGGTGAAGGAGGAGTTCGGCCGGCTCGACGTCCTGGTGCACTGCGTCGCCTTCGCCCGCAAGGAGGACCTGGACGGGGCGTTCATCGCCACCACGCGCGACGGTTTCAAGACGGCGCTCGACATCAGCGCCTACTCCCTGACGGCGCTGGCGCGGGCCGCCGCCCCGTTGATGGAGGGGGGCGGCAGCATCATCGCGCTGACCTATCTCGGCTCCGAAAAGGCGGTCCCGGGATACAACGTCATGGGGGTGGCCAAGGCGGCCCTGGAGTCGAGCATCCGCTACCTGGCGTGCGATCTCGGAAAGCAGAACATCCGGGTCAACGGGATCTCCTCGGGCCCGATCAGCACGCTGGCGGCGCGCGGCGTCCCGGGTTTCACGAAGATGCTGCAGATCGTGCGGGAGCGCTCGCCGGTGCCGCGCAACACCGAGCCGGCCGAGGTGGGGGACACGGCGCTGTTCCTGGCCTCCTCCCTGTCGCGCGGCATCACCGGCGAGGTGATCTTCGTGGACAACGGCTACCACATCATGGGAATGTGACGTCCGCCTCGGCCGTCGTCTGCGAGCGCCTCTCCAAGACCTATCGCTCCCCCCTGGGCCGTGGCGGAGTGACCGCCCTGTCGGGTCTCGATCTCCGGGTCCCGGCGGGACAGACGTTCGGGCTCCTCGGGCCGAATGGCGCCGGCAAGACCACGCTGGTCAAGTTGCTCCTGGCCATCGCCTTCCCGACCGCGGGGCGGGCCACCGTCCTCGATCGTCCGCCCGGCGACGTGCGCGCCAAGGCCCGCATCGGCTACCTCCCGGAGAATCATCGCTATCCTCCGCATCTCACCGCCGAGCAGGTGCTGCACCATTTCGGCCGCCTCTCCGGGATGAAGCGTGAGGAGAGGACGCGCCGCGTCGAAGCACTTCTGCGCCGGGTGCGGATGGAGGAGTGGAGCCGCGTGCGGGTGCACAAGTACTCGAAGGGAATGATGCAGCGCCTGGGAATGGCCCAGGCGATCCTCAACGAACCGGATCTTTTGATCCTCGATGAGCCGACCGACGGCGTCGATCCGATCGGCCGCCGCGAAATCCGCGACCTGCTCCTGGAGCAGAAGGCGAGGGGCGCGACGATCTTCCTGAACTCTCACCTCCTGTCCGAGGTGGAGCGCCTGTGCGACCGCGTCGCCATCCTGAAGGACGGGATGCTTTTGCGCGAGGGGCAGGTCGCCGATCTGACGCGGCAGAAGAGCGCCTTCGAGGTGGACGTGCGCCCCACGGCGCCCGGCGTGCTCGAGACGGTAGCGCCGCGCGTGCCGGGCCTGGCGGTCGTCCCACCGATCGGGGCCGGGGCCGCGGCGGGAGGAGGCGGGGCGCCGCCGGTGGCCGGCCCGGGGACGCTCCCCCGGCTGCAGAGATTGGAACTTTCGGGGGACGTTCCGGCGTTGAACAGGGCGATCGACGCCCTGCGCGGCCAGGGCGTCGAGATCGCCGCCATCCAGCCGCGGCGCGACAGTCTCGAGGACGTTTTCATCCGCGTCCTCGAAGAAGGGGAGACGCAGTGAAGGTCGCCGCGATCCTTCTCGATACCGGACGCGAGCTCCTGTACCGGAAGACGATCATCGTCTATTTCGGGATCGTCACGCTCGTCCTCCTGTTTTTCGCCCTGGCCCTGCAGACCGACGTGGCGAACGGGGCGATCGCCTCGCTCACCGTGGCGGGGCTGCAGGGGAGCGCCTCGCACGGCGGTTTCCAGATGGGGGACGACGCTTCGGGGGAGGGGATGGGGGGGCTGACGGCCGAGACCTTCGTGCACTACGTGCAGCTCGGCACCGCCTTCCTGCTCTACCCTCTCGCCATTTTGATGTCGGTGTTCGCCACGGCCAGCCTGGTTCCCCGAATGCTGGAAAAGGGGACGATCGATCTTCTCCTGTCGAAGCCGATCACGCGCCCGTCGCTGTTTCTGTCGCGCTACGCCGGCGGGCTGCTCACGGCGGCGCTCAACCTCCTGTATCTGACCGTCGGTCTGGCGGTCATCCTGGGGTGGAAGACCGGCGTCTGGAACGGCGGGTTCGTTCTGTCGGGGCTCCTGATGTCCGTCTACTTCGCGTGCCTTCTGGCCTTCACCGTGCTGGCGGGGGTTCTGCTGAGGTCGACGACGGTTTCGATCATGCTCACTGCCGCGCTGTTCTTCGTCAGCCTATTGGTTCGCCTGCCGCACGCCAACCGCGACTGGCCGCTCCTGATCACGTCGCGCCCCGTACGCTTCCTGTCCCAGGCGGCCGTCGAGACGCTGTACTATTCGCTGCCGCGCAGCTTCGAGTTCGTGCAGTCGACCACCAGTCTCATTCGGCACGAGGGGAGCGTCGCGTGGGGCGCGGTCCTGGGGTCGGCCGCCTCGGGCGCCGTGGCGCTCGGACTCGCCGTCGTCTACTTTTCTCGCAAGGATTATTGAGGGACCGCGCGGCAATCGCGGCCTCCGGAGGTGGGTACGATGAGGAAGATGCGAGGTGCTTTCGTCGCGGCGCTTCTCGCGCTGCTGGCGGCGCCGGGCTGTGGGGCACGGAAAGGGGCCGCCGGCATGGTTCGATCGAGCGTCCTCGGAACCTATCCGCAAGAGACGGCGGCCCTTCTGGTCGTCGAGATCAAGAAGATCCGGGCGCTGCGTCCCGACACTCCCTGGATCAAGGACATGGCGGCCCTGGCCGACCGCCAGGATGGTCCGTTCCGCGAGATCATCGGCCGCCTCGGCCCGGAGCTCATGGGTCGCCTCGAGCGGCTGAGTCTCGCGGTCGTGCCGCAAGCCGATTCGTCCGTCGGGTACGCCATTCTGGCGGAAGGCTCGTTCGACGCCGCGAAGTTGCGCGAGGCGCTCGGAGGGAGCGACTCGCTGACGCTGGTCGAGACCGGAGAGACCGACTTCAGCGCCGCCCTCCTTCAGGATACGAACCTGGCCCTCGGACCGAAGAGCGTTCTTGACAGGATGCGGGAGAACGCCGCCTCTCGCGGCCACGGCCTGGACGGAAACGCGGCGATCCTGTCTCCCCTGGAGAGAGTGCGGCCCGAGGCGCAGTTGTGGGGGGCGCTCGATTGTCGCAGCCTGCAGCGCCTGTTCAAGGCCCGGCCGGCCGCCTCGTCCGATTTCGGAAAGATGCCGCTCGACTCCCCCATCGTGCAGTCCCTCGTCTCCATCGCCTTCAGAGGGATGATCGGTGACTCGGTCGATCTCGACCTGTACGGTCGGGCGGACGCCGAAACCAACGCCAAGACGCTCGCGGAGGCGGCCCGCGGCCTGGTGGCGCTCGGTCGCGTGGGCGCCGGGCGGGATCAGGCCAAGGAGTGGTTCGATTTTTTGGACGGCATCCGTATCGAGCAGCGCGGCGCCGAGATCAGCCTGCGCGCCTCGATCCCGTCGAAGACGATGGAATCGCTCGTCGGTCAGATGAAAGCGTCGTCCCAGCCTCCGGCGCCGGAGCCGCCGCATGAGCCGGCTCAGGCATCGACGATGCCGGCTCCATCCACGCCGAAGTCGCCTCCCAGGCCCCCGGCAGGCTCCGCGCCGCCAGCGGGCAGCTCTGGCCGGACCGCCCCTGCTCCCCGGGGCACGCAAACGCCAGGGGCCGCAGGCCCCTGAAGTACGGGCGCGCCTGGCTCCAGCGGCGCACGGCCGCCAGGGCCTTGAACTCGGCCAATCCGGACGAGGCGGATGCCTGTGGCAGGTGTGG
>DATFVU010000045.1:0-5507 GCA_035260145.1 Candidatus Polarisedimenticolia bacterium
CTGGCGCTGTTCAAGAGCGATCTCGAGACCTACAAGGGGACGCTCGAGCAGGCGCGCCAGGCCTTCACGAGCGAGGACTACAAGAAAGCGCTCGAGGGCGCCAACACCGTGAAGGAGAAGGCGACCACGATCGCCGATCAGCTGGAGGAGGCCAGAAAGAAGCGAAGTGGCGCAGCACGCCCCAAGGCGTAAGAACCTCCCCAGTGGAACCCCGGCCCGCCGCGCGCGGGCCGGGGTTTCGCTTCCTTTGCCGACCGGCCCCGAGCCCGCCTGCGCGCGGGGCGGTCCTCTCGCCCGCGTCGCGCTCCTGATCCTGTGCCTCGTTTCATTCGGCTGCGCCCCCGCTCCCATGGGTGACATCCAGATCGCGCGCGATGCCATGGAGCGCGCCGCCAAGGCGGACGGGGCGTCACGCGCCGCCGACTGGTGCGGCGCCGCCCGGGCCAGCCTGGTGCGGGCGGAGGCGGAGACTCGCGTGCAGGCGCGGCGGTCCGCGCTGCGCCGGGATTACGACGAGGCGGCGCGCCTCGCCCTCGAGGCCCGCCTGGCCGCCGAGACCTGCGCCTACCAGGCGGGGGCGGCGCGCAAGCGCACGCGCGAGCGGGCGCGCAAGGCGATCGCCGATCTGTCCTCGGCGCTGCCGCGCGCCTCCTCGCTGTCGCGCCACGTCGGAGCGCAGGACATCGATGATGATCTGCTGCAGTCGGAGCTGGCCCTTGGGCAGGCGCAGAGCGCGTTCGAGAGGGAGGAGTTCGAGCGGGCGGAGGACTCGGCGGAGCGCGGCCGCCGGACGCTCGCTCAGGCGGTCGGCGACATCAACAAAATGTTCGACACCTACGCCACGAGCCCCCGGCGCGCCGACTGGACGCGCTGGGTGAAAGAGACGCTGCGCGACAGCGCGCGCACCGGGCAGACCGTGCTCCTGGTGGACAAGCTGCGCCGGGAGCTCCTGGTGTACCACGGCCAGGACGAGCTGGCGACGTACCCCGTCGACCTGGGCCTGGGCGGGATGGCGATCAAGACCCGGGCGGGGGACGACGCGACCCCGGAGGGGCGCTATCGGATCACCGAGGTGCGCGGCCCGAACCAGACGCGCTACTATCGCGCCCTGATGCTGAATTACCCGAACGCAGAGGACCTGGCGCGCTTCAAGCGCCTGAAGCGCTCCGGCCAGCTGGGGCGCGGCGACGAGGTCGGCAGCCTCATCGAGATCCACGGCTTCGGCGGGCGCAAGCAGGACTGGACCAAGGGGTGCGTGGCCCTCGACAACGATGACATGGACGCCCTGATGCCGCAGGTGCGCGTCGGGACGCCGGTCACGATCGTCGGCACCATCCCCGGGGAGGTGCTTCCGTGAACATGGAGCTCCCGGGCCCGCCCCGCGGCGACGGACGCCTGCGCCGACTGGGTCTCTTCCTGGTCACCGGGCTTCTGCTGCTGCTCGTCGCGTCGCTCTGGTATCGCCTGGGGCGCACGCGGCTCGAGACTCCTCCGCCCGATCCGACCCCGATGAGCGCCGCGGAGCAGAAGGAATATCGCGCGCTCCAGCAGCGCGCCGAGTCGCTGGAGGCCCAGATCAAGGCGCTCCGGCCCACCGGAACGTATCTGGTGATCGACACGGGCCGCAATCTCCTGTGGCTGTACAAGAACAACGCGAAGGTCCTCGAGGCGGTCTGCTCGACCGGCAGCGGCCGGGCGCTCTCCGATCCGGTCGGGCATCGTCTGTGGGTGTTCGACACGCCGCGCGGCGAGTTCACCATCCGCAACAAGTATCCCAATCCCGTCTGGATCAAGCCGGACTGGGCGTTTCTCGAGGAGGGGGAGCCGGTCCCGAGGAATCTCGCCGCCCGCCTCGCCCCGGAGGAGCTGGGGGCCTACGCCATGGATCTGGGGGACGGCTATCTCATCCACGGAACGCTGTACGAGCGGGCCCTGGGACTGAGCATCACGCACGGCTGCGTGAGGCTCGGCGATCGCGATCTGGAGTCGGTCTACCGGACCGTCCGGATAGGGACGCCGGTCTACATCTTCTGAGGGGGACGCTGGCTCGAATGCGCACGGGACGGAGAATGGCGCTGGCGGCGCTTCTGGCGGTGGCGACCGCGGTCTCTTTCGACGCGGTGCTTGCCGCCAAAGAGGGCGCCTCGACGCGCGGCGATCTCGATCTCCTGCGGCGCCGCGTCGCCCTGCTCGAATGCGAGCTGGCCCTGGCCCGCTCCCGCAAGCCGTATCTGATCGTCGACGCGCCGGGGCATCGTCTGCGCTACGGACTTCTCGGGCTGACGGTGCGCGAGATCCCCGCCGGAGAGATCCGGATCGACGGGCTGAAGCGCGCGCACGGCGCGGCCGCCCCGGCCCCCGTGACGCTCGCCGGGATCATGACCCTGAAGGAGAAAGAGAGCGACCCGCGCCTGGCGCCCCTGACCCCGGAGCAGATCGAGGCCGGCGCCAGCGACGAGAACGTCGCCGACGCGCTGCCTCCGGAGGCCCCGGCCGATTTCAGAGTCCAGCTGAACCAGCCGGTCGCCCTGCGCTTCGAGGGAGTCCCCGAGAAAGACAGCGTCCTGGCCGGCGCGACGGGCTTCTGGCGCCGCCTGCTGCCGGGAGGGAAGCGAAGCGACGTCGATCTCCATCTGACGGTTCACGTGGAAGAAACGGCGGCGCGCGAGATCTATCGCACGCTCGTTCCCGGCGAATACCTGGCGGTGGTCGCGCCCAACGGCTATGTCTTCCCGGAGGCGGCCCTGGAAGCGCCGAAAGCCATCAAGCCCGGACGTGCCGCGCGCGTGGTGACGCCGCAGCCCGGTCCCGCTCCGCAGGGCGTTCCGTTCGTCATTCCTCCGCCGGTCCCCGCGGGGACGGCCGAGGAGGCCGGCTCCGCCGGCGAGACGGCCGCGCCCGCCTCCCGGGAGGCTCCGACCCCTGCGGTCGAGGCGACCCCCGAGGCCGCCCCGGCCCCCGCCGAACCCCGGGAGACGCCGCCGGAGCCGCCGCCCGAGCCGCCGCAGGCGGACCCTCCCTGAGGCCCCGCCGGGATGGGCGGGAGCGCTTGATTTCGGGCCGGCCGGGCATCATGATCCACGGGCCGATCGTTAACGACGCCCGAGTCCGAAAGGAGCCGTGATGCCCCTCGCCGTCGCCGAACAGCAGCTGCTCCAGGAGGATCTCCTGTCGATCATGGACAGGAAGAACCACTGGGCCTGGCCGCACTTCAACGATGGCCGCGCCACCCGACAGCAGCTCCTGCTGCACTTCCAGCAGGAGCTCGACGTGTACGTGCGCGACTTCCCGATCTTTCTGAGTCGTGTCCACGCGCGCTGTCCACACCCTGAGGTGCGTCAGGATCTGGCGGAGAATCTGTACGAGGAGGAGACCGGCAAGCTCAGCCGCGGCGTGCCGCATCCCGAGCTGTTCCTGGTGATGATGGAGGGCCTGGGCTTCCCGCGCTCACGCTTCACCGGTATCGAGCTGTTGCCGGAGGCCGCCGCCTACCGCGCCTGGATCGATCAGATCACCACCCGCCGTCCCTGGATCGAAGGGGCGGCGTTGGTGACCATCTTCATCGAAGGAAGTGTCGATGACCGCCGCCGCATCGAAGCGCCCGAGCCGGAGGACCCTGTCGACCTCGAGGCCGAGCTACGACAGAACGCCCTGGTCAAGCATTACGGAGTCGACCCGCGCTTCCTTGACCTGAAGCGCGCGCACCACATGGTCGAGACGGGGCACCGCAAGATGGCCTGGAAGATGGTCCTCGACCACGCCCAGTCGCCCCGCGTCGCCGATCGCATCCGCCGGGTCCTGTCGCGCAGTCTCGATCTGTGGTTCCTGTACCGCGACGGCGTCGCCCGCGCCTGCCGGATCGAGCAGCCTCTGGCCGCCGCCCGCCGAGGCTGAATCCTCGACCTCCTATAGTCCCCCCCGGCCACGCGAGGCTTTATCGTCTTTGGGTTGCAGCCTTGCGCTGGTACAGCACTCGAATACCTGCCCGCCCACCATGCCGGACACGCAGATCGGCGCTTCAGTTCTATTGGATACATCCGTCAGGGCGGCAATGAGGTCCTGCCGGTTACCGTCCGGCGTCCGACAGTTCCCGTCATGGAGCTTGTCGAATTTGAGTGAGAGAGAGTTGCCCGACCCGGCACGCGCGGCGAAGTCCTCGAACAGACCCGTTTCAAAGCCCGTGCCGCCGCCCGATGCCGGACACTGGATGGACGCGGGGTCCGGGAAGACGGTGTTCCCCGCCCTCGATACGTGCACGATTCCAATGCTTCCCGGTGGGATCGGCACCGAGCCACCCGAGCACGCGTCGACGATCGACAGATCGACCGAGAACGGCCCTCCCCTTGAGCTCAACTGAAGGGTGGTTGGGTTGAAGGAACAGACAGTCTGCAGAACGCCCTGAGGCCGGTGTATGCAGCCCGTGCCCGCATCGCAGGTATCGACGGTACAGGCAATCCCGTCGTCACAGTTGAGCGCGGCACCTCCGCGGCACTGCCCGCCGGCGCAGGCGTCGCCCGTGGTGCACGCATTCCCGTCATTGCACGGCGCGCTGTTGTTTGTATGGACGCAGCCAGCCGTGGACGTGCAGGTGTCGTCCGTGCACGAATTTCCGTCGTCGCACGAAATGGTCTGGCCGACGCAGTGGCCCTCGGGGCCCGGAAGCATTGACATCCGGGCGCGGCTCGGGTAGGGTGTGCCCGCTCTTACCCCGCGGGGCCGTTCCCGCGAGTCCCACCTAGCGAAATCCATGGAGGTGTCCTCGATGCGCATCGCCTGGAGGGAGTGCGTTGCCGAGTTGATCGGGACGTTCGCCCTGTGCTTCATCGGCGCCGGCGCCATTTGCACCGACGCCTTGACCCGAGGTCAGGTCGGGTTGATCGGCATCGCCATGGCGCACGGCCTGGTGCTGTCGGTCGCGGTCTCCTCGACCATGGCGATCTCGGGAGGGATGTTGAATCCCGTGGTCACACTCGCCCTCAAGGCGACCGGCCGAATCAAGGACTGGAACCAGGTGGCGCAGCTGATCGTCGCGCAGTTCGTGGGCGCGGCGATCGCGGGTTTCTTCCTGAGGTCGATCTATCCGATGGCCGTCTGGGACCGGGTGCACCTCGGCACGCCGGCGCTCGGAAACGGCACGACACCGGGCATGGGGATCTTCATCGAGGCGGTCCTGACGTTCTTCCTCCTCCTCGCCGTCTTCGGCACGGCCGTCGATACGCGCGCCCCGAAGCTGGGAGGGTTCGGCATCGGCCTCACCATCGCCTTCGACATCCTGATGGGCGGGCCGATGACCGGCGCGGCGATGAATCCGGCGCGCTGGTTCGGTCCGGCGCTGGCCTCCGGCTACTGGACCGACTGGCACGTCTATATAATCGGACCGGCCCTGGGCGGCGTCATCGCCGGAGTGCTGTACGACAAGTTCCTGAGGAAGTGACGCGGGTGGAGCAGGGTCAGGGGCGGGTGAGGCGGGTCAGGCCTGCCGGAGCCTTGGGTCGTCGACCTCCAGC
>DATFVU010000046.1:0-9759 GCA_035260145.1 Candidatus Polarisedimenticolia bacterium
CAGCCAGGCGAAGAAAGTCACCTTCAAGGACGTGGCCGGCGTGGAGGAGGCCAAGGAGGAGTTGGAGGAGATCATCGAGTTCCTGAAGGAGCCCCAGAAGTTCCAGAAGCTGGGCGGCAAGATCCCCAAGGGGGTGTTGCTGATGGGCCCGCCGGGGACCGGCAAGACCCTCCTGGCCAGGGCGATCTCGGGCGAGGCGAACGTCCCGTTCTTCTCCATCTCGGGCTCCGACTTCGTCGAGATGTTCGTCGGCGTCGGCGCTTCCCGTGTGCGCGATCTGTTCGAGCAGGGCAAGAAGAACGCCCCCTGCATCATCTTCATCGACGAGATCGACGCCGTCGGCCGGCACCGCGGCGCGGGTCTGGGCGGCGGCCACGACGAGCGCGAGCAGACGCTGAACCAGCTGCTGGTGGAGATGGACGGATTCGAGTCGAACGACGGCGTCATCCTGATCGCCGCGACGAACCGGCCGGACGTCCTCGATCCGGCCCTGCTCCGCCCGGGCCGCTTCGATCGGCGCGTGGTGGTGCCGCGGCCGGACGTGAAGGGACGCGAGGAGATCTTCAAGGTCCACACGCGCAAGATCCCGCTCTCGGACGACGTCGACCTCGCCGTGCTGGCGCGCGCCACCCCCGGATTCTCGGGCGCCGATCTGGCGAACCTGGTGAACGAGGCGGCCCTCAACGCGGCGCGCTACAACAAGAAAGTCGTCCTCATGGAGGACTTCGAGACCGCCAAGGACAAGGTCCTGATGGGGAGCGAGCGGCGCTCGCTCATCATCTCCGAAAAGGAGAAGCGGCTGACGGCTTACCACGAGGCCGGCCACGCCCTGGTCGCCTACTTCATGCCGCACGCGGACCCGATCCACAAGGTCACCATCATTCCGCGCGGCATGGCGCTGGGCGTGACGCAGCAGCTTCCGATCGACGACCGGCACAACTACACGCGCGACTACCTGGAGAGCACCCTGTCGGTGATGATGGGCGGGCGCGTCTCCGAGCAGATGTTCATGAGTGTTCTGACCACGGGCGCCGGCGACGATCTGGAGAAGGCGACCGAGATGTCCCGCAAGATGGTGTGCGAGTGGGGCATGAGCGACGCCCTCGGGCCCCTGACGTTCGGCAAGAAGGAGGAGCAGATCTTCCTGGGTCGCGAGATCGCCCAGCACCAGGACTACAGCGAGGCGACCGCCGTGCTTATCGACCAGGAGGTCAAGAGAATCTGCCTGGACGCCTACGACCGCGCAAAGCAGGTGGTGGAGAAGAACCGTGACGCCCTGGTGCGCGTGGCCGAGGCGCTGCTGGAGTACGAGGTGCTCGACGGTGACGAGGTGGCCGCCCTGGTGAAGGGGGAGGACGCCTCGTTCCTGACCTCCCGCAAGCACACGAAGAGGCGGCCCGAGGCGGCCGCTCAGGCGGCGCGCCCCGCGGCCGAGTCGGTCGGCGAGCGGCGCGGCCCCGCCATCGCACCCGATCCGATCAAGCAGCCTTCGTGAGGGTCCGGTTTCCCGCCCGGAGCGCGGCCAAGAAGGCCGGCCGGGCTCCCGTCCTGCGTGCGCGACCATGCCGTTCAACGCGCTGATCGTCTCCTCCGATTCCTTTCCCGCCCTCGCCGACGAGCGCCGGCGTCTGGGAATCCCCCCGCGGCGAACTCACGGGGCGGTCCGCGCCGTGCGCCTGGAGGGGGTCCCCGTGAAGGCCGCCCGCGCCCTGGTCCAGATCATGGCCGGCGCCGGGGGCTGCGCCCAGGCCGCCCCCGGGCGGCGCGGCACAGGTCCCGTGGTCATCCTGCAGGGGGACGGGACCCACTACGACGCGTTCCTGAAGAAGGCCTCCCGGGGCGAGCCGACCCGCGCCGCGGCGCTCGCGGTGCGCGACGTCCTGATGCGCGCCTCCACCTGGCCTCGCGCCCTGGCGCTGGCCCGCGGCCGGTTGACCCTGGGGCAGCGCACCCTCATCATGGGAATCCTGAACATCACACCCGATTCGTTCTCGGACGGCGGGCTCTACCTCGATCCCTCCCGGGCGGCCGATCGGGCCCTGCAGATGGCCCGCGAGGGGGCGGACCTGATCGACATCGGGGGAGAGTCGACGCGCCCCGGGGCGCCGTCGGTGCCGCTGAAAGAAGAGCTGCGGCGAGTGCTGCCGGTCCTCGAGGCGGTGGCCGGGGCGCTCCTGGTCCTTCCCGAGCCGCGTCCGCTTCTGTCGGTGGATACTCGCAAGGCGGAGGTGGCCCGGCGCGCCGCCGGGGCCGGCGCCGACCTGATCAATGACATTTCCGGCCTGACCCACGATCCGGCGATGCCCGCCGTCGTGGCGGACAGCGGGCTTCCCATCGTGGTGCAGCACATCCGGGGAACACCTGTCACGATGCAGAAAAACCCCCGATACGCCCACCTGTTCCCCGAGATCGCCGCATTTCTGCGCGCCCAGATGGAAAAGGCCGTCCGCGCCGGCGTGCGTGAGGATAAGATCATCATCGATCCAGGCATCGGGTTCGGGAAGCGGCGCCGGGACAATCTGGCCATCCTCCGCAATCTGGATGTGCTGAAATCGCTGGGGCGGCCGATCCTTGTCGGCGCGTCCCGCAAATCGTTTCTCAAGGAGGGGAACGCCTTGCCGCCCGCCGAGCGACTGGAAGCGAGCCTCGCTGCAGAGGCGTTGGCCATTGCGGGGGGCGCTGATATCATTCGGGTGCATGACGTGCGGGAGGCCGCGCGGGTCGCCTCCCTGTGCGATGCCGTCCTCCGACACTCACGATGATCGAGTCGCTGATCTCACAACTCTCGTCCACCACTCTCGACTGGCGGGATCTCCTCGACATCCTCCTGATGACCGTGCTGATCTACGAGCTCGGTCTTCTCCTGAAGGGGACGCGCGCGCTGCAGACGCTTCTCGGCGTCCTGGTGGTTGTCGTCGCGTACGGGGTCACCGCTCCCGAGCGGCCCCTGCACCTGCGCACCTTTCATCGCGTGCTCGGCCAGGTGCTGTTCTACTCTCCGTTCGCCATCATCATCCTGTTTCAGACCACGATCCGGCGGGCCCTGGCGCGGCTCGGGCGGACGCCGATCCTGCGCCTGGGCTATCACGAGATGACCGAGAAGATGCTGGACGACATCGTGCATGCGGCCATCTCACTGGTGGCCCGGCCGACGGGGGCGCTGATCGTGATCGAGCGTGAGCAGGCGCTGCCCGATCAGATCGAGTCCGGCATCCAGATCGACGCCGCCATCTCCTACGATCTCCTGATGAACGTCTTCACGCCGGGATCGCCCCTGCACGACGGGGCGGTCATCATCGGGGAAGGGCGGGTCAAGGCGGCCTCCTGTTTCCTGCCGGTGACGACCGACCCCCGGCTGTCGCGCGAGTACGGGTCGAGGCACCGTGCGGCGATCGGTCTCACCGAGGAATACGACAGCGTGGTCATCGTGATCTCGGAGGAGCGCGGCACCATCTCCGGGGCGGTGGAAGGGCGGCTCGTGGGTCCGCTCGACGGCGCCTCTCTCATGTCCTTCCTGCGCACCCACCTCGGAGGGCGATCGTCCGGACGCGACGCTCAGGGGACCGCGCAGAGGACCCACGCGGCCTGACGCCCGGCTTCTGAGGACATCGTCGGTCCATGCGGTTCAACCTTCGGCAGAACCTGTATCTGAAGATCTTCTCGCTGGTTCTGGCGGTCGTCTGCTGGTACGTGGTGCGCGGTGAGGAGGAGCGAGTGCGGGACTATTCCGTGCCCCTCGAGTACACCAACCTTCCTTCCACCTACGATCTGTCCGGGAGAGTGATCGACACGGTGGCGGTGCGCCTGCGGGCCCCCGAGCCGGTCCTCAGGACGATCACCGAGGATCGCGTGTCGGCCCGCATCGACCTGTCCAGGGCACCCCTGGGCGAGCAGTACATCACCCTCACGCCCGCGATGATCGGGGTCCCGGGCGGGGCCCGGGTCGATCAGATCAATCCAGACCTCATCAAGGTACGGATCGACCGGAGGATAAGGCGCGAGGTGCCGGTGGTGGCTGAGTTCGCCGGGACGCCGCCGCCGGGGTTCCGCAAGATCCGGCACATCGTCTTCCCGTCCACGGTGGTCATCGAGGGACCGGCGAACGAAGTGACCCAGGTGACCCGGGCGCTGACCGGCACGATCCTGCTGGACGGCGAGACGGCGGACTACACGGTCGAGGCGACGCCGATTCCCGACGCCCCCTCCTGGAGCCGCGTGCACGTGGTCCAGCCGCCGGGTCCGGTGCGGGTCTCCGTGTCGATCGCGGCCGCCGATGGCGAAGGCGGACGCGGCACGGGGAGGGAGCGGGAGTGATCCGATGAAGCGTCTGTTCGGCACGGACGGAATCCGGGGCGTCGCGGGGCAATTCCCTCTCGACGAACCGACCGTCGTGCGCATCGGCCGCGCCCTGACGGAGTCGCTTTTGGCCGCGACAGGCGGGCCGCCGCGCGTCGTCATCGGTCGCGACACGCGCGAATCGGGCCCCGCCATCGAGGCGGCGCTGGAGCGCGGCATCGTCGAGGCCGGCGGCCGCGTCGACCTCGGGGGCGTCCTGACCACGCCGGCGATCGCCTGCGTCACGCGTCTGGCCGGCTACGACGCCGGACTGGTCGTGTCCGCCTCGCACAACCCGTACCGCGACAATGGCATCAAGGTGTTCGCGCGGACGGGAGAGAAGCTCTCCGACCGGATGGAGGTCGCCATCGAACAGGCCGTTCTCGACGGTCCCGGGGCGTCTCACGACGGCGCGCCCGCCGCCGGGAGGGCGACGGCGTCCATGGGGCGCGGCTCCGCCCGCGCCGACGGGCCGGCGGCTCCGGCCCACTCCGACCTGGCGGAACGTTACCTGGCCTGGCTCCTGAGCGCGGTCGCCCCGGACGCGTCGCTCAAGGGCGAGACCGTCGTCCTCGATTGCGCCAACGGCGCGGCCTCGTCATTGGCTCCGGAGCTGTTCCGCCGCGCCGGTGCTATCGTCGTGCCGATTCACGACCGGCCCGACGGCAGAAACATCAACGAGAACTGCGGCGCGCTCCATCCGCAGGCCCTGGCGGCCGAGATGAAGAGCCGCAAGGCGAGCGTCGGGCTGGCGTTCGACGGCGACGCCGATCGCTGCCTCATCGTCGACTCGAACGGCCGCCTCCTGGACGGCGACTACGTCCTCTTCCTGGCGGCCAGGGACCTCAAGGCGGCCGGGAGACTGCGCGGCAACGCGGTCGTCGGCACCGTCATGTCCAACCTGTGGCTCGATCGCGCGCTGCGGGAGGAGGGCATCCGCCTGCTGCGCGCGCCGGTGGGCGACAAGTACGTCCTCGAGGAGATGCAGCGGGGGGACTACGTCCTGGGGGGGGAGCAGTCCGGCCACGTGATCTTCCTCGAGAAGGCGACCACCGGCGACGGCCTTCTCACCGGGCTCCTGTTCCTCGACCTGCTCCACCGCAGAGGGATCGACCTGTGCCGCTGGGCGGCCGGCGTGCGGCCCTGCCCCCAGATCCTGGTCAACGTTCCCGTGCGCGCCCGCCCTCCCCTCGATTCCCATCCGCGCATCGGACCCGCCATCCGGGACGAGGAGGTGAGACTGGGAGACGCCGGCCGGCTCCTCGTCCGCTACTCCGGCACCGAGCCGCGGGCCCGCATCATGGTGGAGGGCGAGTCGCTGCAGGTGGTCGAGCAGGTGGCCGCGCGTCTGAAGGCGATCATCCAGGAGGAGATCGGGCAGGAGTCCTGATCGAGGAGAGGCGATGGAACCGGTGAGACTCGGAGTCAACGTCGACCACATCGCGACGATCCGCGAGGCCCGCCGGGGCCGCGAGCCGGATCCGGTCGCGGCCGCGGTCCTGGCCGAGCTGGCCGGCGCCGACGGGATCACGGTGCACCTGCGAGGCGACCGCCGCCACATCCAGGACCGGGACGTCGATCTGCTGCGGCGCACCATCTCCACGCGCCTCAATCTGGAGGCGTCGGCGACGCCGCAGATGGTCACCGTCGCCGCCACCCACAAGCCGGACACGGTGACGCTGGTGCCGGAGCGCCGCGAGGAGATCACGACCGAGGGCGGCCTCGACGTCCTGCTCAATCAGAACCTGGTGCGCAAGACGGCGCAGGATCTCAAGGCGGCCGGCGTTCTCGTGTCGGTCTTCGTCGATCCCGACTTCGATCAGATCAAGGCGATCGCCAAGCTCGAGATCGGCGTCATCGAAATCAACACCGCCAAGTACTCCGAGGCGCTCAAGCCGCAGCAGGCGGCCTCCGAAGCCGACAAGGTGGCGCAGTGCGCCCGGGCCTCCGCGCGACTGGGGCTCAGGGTCCTCGCGGGGCACGGACTGAATTATCGCAACGTCACCAGGATTATCGAGATCCCCGAGATCGAAGAGCTGAACATCGGCCATTCGATCGTGGCGCGCGCCTCCCTGGTCGGCATGGAGCGGGCCGTGCGCGAGATGAAGGAGCTCATGCGCCGATGAAGCGTCACGCCGCCTACGACCCTCCGGAGTACGTCGCCTTCCAACCGGACAAGGCGGTGATGAAGGAGTACCGCGACACGCTGTCGCTCGACCCCAAGCGCGCCCGCCTGATCAAGACGCTCGACGGAAAGACGCTGGCGCGTCTCTACGAGGGGATGCTGCGCTTCCGGCTGCACGACATCTGCCTGAAGCGCTGGGTCAGGCAGGGGATCCTGTCGAAGGCCTGGCTCGGCACCGGCGAGGAGGCGGTCACGGTCGGGGCCGTGCACGCCCTCAGGAAGGGCGACCTCGTGGGGCCGATGATCCGGAACGCCGGGGCCTGCTGCGAGATGGGCATGCCGGTGGCGCAGATGCTCAAGGCCTATCTCGGGACGGCCGATCAGATCACGCGCGGACGCGACCTCCACACCGGCGACCCCGCGCTCGGAGTCCTGCCGCCGACCAGCCTGATGGGGAGCTTCGTGCCGGTCTTCACCGGCATCGGCCTCGCCTTCAAGCAGCGCGGTGAGAAGCGGCTCGGGCTGACCTGGCTCGGCGACGGCGCCAGCCGGACCTCCGCGTTTCACGAGGGGATCAACTTCGCCGCGGTCCTGCGGGTGCCGGTGATCTTCGTCGTGCAGAACAACCAGGTGGCGCTGGGGACGGCGGTCGAGAAGCACAGCCGCGGCGACCTTCAGGAGCTTCGGCACGCCTATGGCGTCGACGGGGTCTCCTGCGAGGGGAACAACGTCCTGGACGTGTACGCGGCCACGAGCCTTCTGGCCGACCGGTGTCGGCGCGGACAGGGGCCGTTCCTGCTGACCGCCCGGACGTTCCGGATGGGCGGACACGCCACGCACGACGAGGCGGAGGCGCGCGCGCTGTTCACGAAGGAACAATTCCGTTACTGGGGTCTTCGGGATCCCATCGGCACGTACGAGGCCTATCTTAGAGAAGACGCCCCGTCCCTCGACGGCCGGAAGCGCGCGCCCGCCGCGCGCCGGGCCGCCAACACCCGGCTCCTCGAGGAGATCGAGGCGAGGGTCGTGGCCGAGGTCGAGGCGGCCGCGGAGGAGGCGCTCGCCAGCCGGCAGAGCCGCATTCCCGAGCCGGCCGACGCCGTGCGGGGGGTGTACGCCGAGGCCGGCCCGAAAGCACCCTCCGTCGAGAGCGCGGCTCGCGCCGCGGGCGCTCGGCGGGTATCATAGTCGGGAGGAGGCCGCACCGATGCGCGCCAAGACCACGGGACAGGCCCCGGTCCGCGGGGAAATCGAGGTGGGGCGGGTCGGCGAGCTCGGGCTGGCCCGCGAAGACCTGATCGCGATCTACCGCACGATGGTCCTGTCGCGGCGCATCGACGACAAGGAGATCCAGCTCAAGCGCCAGAACAAGATCTACTTTCAGATCAGCGGCGCCGGGCACGAGGCCGTCCTGACCGCCGCCGGCCGCCTGCTGCGGCCGGGGCACGACTGGTTCTATCCCTACTACCGCGATCGGGCGCTCTGCCTGCAGCTCGGAGTCACGCCGCGCGACATGTTTCTCGAGGCGGTGGGATCGTCGGAAGACCCGGCGTCGGGCGGCCGTCAGATGCCCAGCCACTGGGGACACGCCCCCCTGCGCATCGTGTCGCAATCGAGCCCGACCGGCACGCAGTTTCTGCAGGCGGTCGGCTGCGCCGAGGCCGAGCGGATGCTCGATCCGAAGTCCGACGCCGTCGTGTACGTTTCCGGCGGCGACGGCGCCGTCAGCGAGGGGGAGTTCTGGGAGTCGCTGAACGCCGCCTGCCTGCGCAAGGCGCCGGTCCTCTACCTGATCACCGACAACGCGTTCGCGATCTCCGTGCCGATCGAGGTGCAGACCGCCGGCGGCAGCATCTCCGCCCTGGCGCGGTCCTTCCCGGGGCTCCGGGTCGAGGAGGTGGACGGCTGCGACCCGATCGCCTCCCACGTGGTGCTGAGACGGGTCATCGAGCGCCTGCGATCCCGGGACGCCGGCCCGGCGCTGGTGCACGCCCGCACCATCCGGCCGTACTCTCATTCCCTGTCGGACGACGAGAAACTGTACAAGACGGACACCGAGCGCGACCAGGAGGCGGCGCGCGATCCGATCTCGGCCTTCGCCCGCTTCCTGATCGAGAACCGCGTCGCGGACCAGGCCTTCCTCGAGGCGGTGCGCGAGGAGATCGACAGGGAGGTGGACGAGGCGGCGGAGTCGGCGCTCGCCGCTCCGAAACCCGATCCGTCCTCCGTCACGCGGCACGTCTATTCCGAGGAGATCCTTCCCTCCTCCGATCGGTTCGACGCCGGCCCCGTCCTTTCTGGCGAGCCGCGCACCATGGTCGACCTGCTCAACGATTGCCTGCGCGACGAGATGGCGCGGAACGACCGGATCGTCGTGTTCGGCGAGGACGTCGCCGACTGCAGCCGCGCGGACCACCTGAACGAGGTCAAGGGCAAGGGCGGGGTGTTCAAGGTCACGCATAACCTGCAAAGGCGCTTCGGGGCGGATCGCGTGTTCAACGCCCCTCTCGCGGAAGCGGCGATCCTCGGCCGCGCCATCGGCATGGCGACGCGCGGCCTCAAGCCGGTCGTCGAGATCCAGTTCTTCGATTATTTCTGGCCCGCGATGATGCAGGCGCGCAACGAGCTGGCCGTTCTGCGCTGGCGCTCGAACGGGGCCTTCTCCTGCCCGGTCGTCGTGCGCGTGCCGATCGGCGGCTACCTGCAGGGGGGCGCCGTCTATCACAGCCAGTCGGGGGCATCGCTTCTGACCGCGATCCCGGGGCTCCGGGTGGTGATGCCGTCGAGCGCCCTCGACGCGAACGGACTCCTGCGCACCGCGATCCGCTGCGACGATCCGGTCATGTTCCTGGAGCACAAGCACCTTTACAGACAAACTTACAACAAGAGTCCCTACCCCGGCCCGGATCACTGCATTCCGTTCGGCCGCGCCCGGGTGGCGCGGCCGGGCGGCGACGTCACGATCGTCACCTACGGCGCCCTGGTGGAGCGATCGCTGCGCGCCGCGAAGGTCGTGGCGGCCGACGGCGTCGAAGCCGAGGTGATCGATCTGCGCTCGCTCAACCCGTTCGACTGGGAGACGGTCGCCGCCTCGGTCGCGAAGACCGGACGGGCGATCGTCGCTTACGAGGACTCTCTTTCATTCGGATACGGGGCTGAGATCGCCGCCCTCATCGCCGACAGGCTGTTCGAGTTCCTGGACGCTCCCGTCCGCCGCGTCGCCGCGCTCGACACCTTCGTCGCCTACGAGCCGGGCCTGGAGAACCGCATCCTGCCCCAGGTCGACGACCTCGTCCGTG
>DATFVU010000047.1:0-2837 GCA_035260145.1 Candidatus Polarisedimenticolia bacterium
TCCCCCATGATCCCGGGGCTGAACGACGCCGAGCTGGAGCGCATCCTCGAGGCGGCGGCCGCGGCCGGCGCCCGGACGTCCGGGTACATCCTGCTGCGCCTTCCCCACGAGGTGAAGGAGATCTTCTCCGACTGGCTCGGGACGCACTACCCCCTGAAGGCCGAACACGTGCTCAGCCTGGTGCGCCAGACGCACGGCGGGAAGCTTTACGAGAGCGAGTTCGGAACGAGGATGAAGGGGAGGGGCGCCTACGCCGAGCTTCTCGAGCGCCGCTTCGCGACCGCGTGCCGGCGTCTCGGCCTGCAGAGGAAGGGGGGCGCGCCGCTCGACGTCAGCCGTTTCAGGGTGCCCCCGCGTTCCGGAGATCAGCCGGGGCTGTTCGATCGAGAAGCGCCGGGGCGGGATCCCGGGGCGTAGAGGCTCAGACCTTGCGGGCCCGGCTGCCGAGGTCCCAGGCCACCAGGATCCAGCCGCCGTTGGCCCCGTCCCCGACCAGCATCACCAGATCGTTGACGCCGTCGCCCGACAGGTCCGCCAGGACCGGGCGAGAGCAGGCGAGCATCCCCGCGGCGTCGAACGGAAAGCCCCGGATCCACTTGCCGGACGGCATGACCCCGAAGACGCGCACGGTGGTGCTCCCCGCGTACAGGTTGGTCCAGACCTGCAGGAGATCGCGCTCGCCGTCGCCGTTGAGATCGCCCACGACCCAGGGAGAGACCTCGAGGTACTGCGAGGCGATGAAGGTGCGGTGCAGCTCGATCGGGAAGCCGGCCAGGGCGTTGCCGTCCAGATCGAATCCGTCGAGGTCGAGACCGTCCGGCTGGAGAATCTCCTGCCGGCCGTCGCCGTCGATGTCGGCGACCACCGCGCCCCACGGGGCGCCGCTCTGCAGAGGGCGCGGCCAGCCCGGGGCGCCGGTCCCGTCGGCCCGCACGACATGCACCGACGCGGGGATGGCCGGACCCACCTCCGGCGAGGGGGACGGCTCGATGGAGTCTCCCTGGTAGGGCATCGTGGCCTGCACGATCTCCAGGTTGCCGTCCCCATCGAGATCGGCCACGGCCGGCCCCTGCCGGTCGACGATCTCCGGCAGGGACATCGGGAAACCGCTGAGCATCCGGCCGTCGTAGGAGACGGCGGTCAGCCGCGGCGCCAGAGAGGACTCGACGAAGACGAGCTCCTGCCTGCCGTCGCGATTGAGGTCGGCGGTGACCAGGTCGGCATTGACCTCGCGGCTCGATCCGTTCGCGTCGGGGCCGAGCCGCACGGGCCAGCCGGGCAGGAGATGGCCGGTCCGATCCAGGGCCACGATAGTTCCCCGGGTCATGCCACGGATGACCTCCAGTCGGCCGTCGCCGTCGAGATCCCTGAGCAGGGTCGGGATGTTCGAGCAGGAGTAGTAGCCGTTGGCGCCGTCCCGCAGCTCGACGGGCCAGCCCGGAAGGTCGGTGCCGTCGGCCCGCAGGGCGTAGAGAAAGTTCCTGCGCATCGGCGTGCCGGAGACAACACAGGTCACGATGTCGTTGTTGCCATCGCCGTCGAGATCGCCCACGGCGGGGTCGCCGACCGGGAAGGCCGGCTGCGTCAGACCCTCGAAAGTGCGCGGCCATCCCGGGACGCGGGATCCGTCCGCGCGCAGCACGAGGACCTGTCCCGCGGGGATCGAGACCACCAGCTCGGGGCGGCCGTCCCCGTCGATGTCCGCGGCGACGACAGAGCCCTGACGGGGCCTAATGTCGACGGTGCGGGGATAAGGGATCGGGAAGCCGGCCACGTACCCGGGCGCCTTTGAGATGGAGCCCGGGAGGCGCCCATCCGACGGCAAGGCCAGAGGATACGTCCCGGCGCGCAAGAGGAAGGCAAGCAGACCGAGAACCACCGGCAACAGGAGGATATGACGGCGAGGCTTGGCCCGATGCGGCGACGGGTGTGACATCGGTGATTCCTCGTGGACAGGTACACCATATACCGCCGGAAGGCTCCGGGGGCAACGAAAAAAAACTTGGAGGGCCGGAGCGGGATCGGCTTTAATCCCTGCTGCCATGCCGAGCCCAGCCTCTCCGAAGGACGCCCCCGGCGTCCCCCGGGTCCGCTTCGCGCCGAGCCCGACCGGATTCCTGCACGTCGGAGGGGCGCGCACCGCCCTGTTCAACTGGCTGTTCGCCCGCCGCAGCGGCGGCGCCTTCATCCTGAGGATCGAGGACACCGATCAGGAGCGCTCGACCGAGGCCAGCGTCCGGACGATTCTCGAGGGGCTGAACTGGCTGGGACTGACCTGGGACGAGGGCCCCTTCTTCCAATCGCGCGACGTCGAGGCCCACCGGGCCCTCGCCCTGCGGTTCCTGGAGGAGAAGAAGGCGTATCGCTGCTTCTGCACGGCGGCGGAGCTCGACGCCAGGCGGGCCGCCGCCGGGAAGGACGTCGCCTGGAAGTACGACCGCCTCTGCCTGCGCCTGCCCCCCGAGGAAGCGCTCAGGCGCGGGGAGGCGGGAGTGCCCTCCGTGATCCGATTCCTGGTGCCGGAGGGGAGCGTGGCCTGGGACGACGTCGTGCATGGCCCGACGTCGTTCGAGTCGGCGGTGCTCGAGGACATCGTCCTCCTGAGGTCGAACGGATCGCCGACCTACAACCTCTCCTGCGTCTCGGACGACATGGCGATGCGGGTCACGCATGTCATTCGAGGTGACGACCACATCAGCAACACGCCGAAGCAGATCCTTCTGTACCGCGCCGCCGGTGCCACGCCGCCCCGGTTCGCGCACCTGCCGCTCATCCTCGGACCGGACAAGAAGCGCCTCAGCAAGCGGCACGGCGCCGTGTCGGTGACGGAATACCGC
>DATFVU010000048.1:0-2749 GCA_035260145.1 Candidatus Polarisedimenticolia bacterium
CAATACCGGCCAGGATCCCGAGGAGGCGCGCCAGCTGGCGCGCGCCATCTCGGTCGGCGCCCTGCGCTATCTGATGGTGAAATACACGCGGAATCGCGTTCTGGCGTTCGACTTCGACGAGGCGCTTTCCTTCGAGGGAGAGACCGGTCCCTATCTCCAATACGCGGCGGTCCGCGCCGGCGGCATCTTCGAGAAGATGGCGGCGGCCGGAGGCCCGGACGAGACGACCGCCGCGTCCTGGGCCCTGGACGCCGACCTCGATCTGCCGCCGGGCGATGCCGCCGAGGAGCACTGGGCGCTCCTGACCCTCATCGCGAGATTCCGGGAGACGGTTCGCCAGGCGGTGGACTCGCTCGAGCTGTCGCAGGTCGCCAAGTACGCCTTCAACCTGGCCCAGCGCTTCAACGCCTTCTATCACAAGTACCCGGTGATGCAGGAGCCCGACCCGCGCTGGAAGAGGGCGCGCGTCGTCCTAATCTATCTGTTCCTGGCCCAGATGCGCCACGCCTTCGAGCTGATGGGCATCCCCGAGCCGGCGCGCATGTGAGCCGCGGCGCAGACCCCGCGGGGCCTGGCGGTCGCCCCACCGGCGCTGTGCTATGATCCTCAGCCGAATGAATCGTTTATCCCGTTTTCTCCGCTATCTCCTGCCGCTCCTCGTCGCAGCACCCCTGTTCGCGCAGGAGATCATTCCGTTCAGCGAGATCAAGACCGGCATGAAAGGGGTCGGCAAGACCGTCTTCTCCGGCACCCGCATCGACGACTTCCAGGTCGAGGTGATCGGAACGCTCGAGAAGATCGGGCCCAAGCGCAATCTGATCCTGGTGCGACTGTCCGGCGGTCCGCTCGCCAACACCGGCGTGATGAGCGGCATGAGCGGCAGCCCGATCTACTTCGGCGACCGCCTGGCCGGCGCGGTCGCGTTCACCTGGGGCTTCGCGCGCGAGCCGGTCGCGGGGGTCACGCCGATCCAGGAGATGCTGCAGGTCGAAGACAAGGAAATGCCGGCGAGCGGCGGCGGCCCGGGCCAGCGACGAACGTCGGCGCCGGTCCTCGGCTCTCCCCTGGCGCTCTTGCAGGATTTCGAGAAGCTGCCGGCGCATTTCGCGTCGTATTTCGACGGCCTGCCCGGTGCCGCGGCGATCTCGCCGATGGTCAGCCCGATCGCGACTCCCCTGCTGTTCAGCGGCGTGCCGGCGCGCGCCATGGAGGGGCTGGCGCCGGCGCTATCGCGCGCCGGACTCGTCCTAGCGCAGGGCGGGACCACCTCGCGATCGACGGCGGCGACGGGAGCCGAATCCAAGATCGTCCCGGGAGCCGGCGTCGGCATCAAGCTGGTGCGCGGCGACGTCGAGTTCGCGGCGATCTGCACGGTCACCTTTCGCGACAAGGATCAGGTGATGGCCTGCGGCCATCCCCTCCTGAATCTCGGTCCGACCGATCTGATCATGACGACCGCGTCCGTGAACGGCCTGTTCCCGTCGCTCCAGGAGTCGTTCAAGTTCGCGTCGGCGGGCGAGGAGGTCGGCGCCTTCCGCCAGGATCGCTCGACCGGAGTGTTCGGCTACCTGGGCAAGAGGCCGCGTCTCATCCCCGTGCGCCTCCAGCTGCAACCGGAGATGGGACGCGCGCAATCGTTCGCCTTCGACATCGTGGACGATCCGTTCCTCGCCCCCTACCTGCTCTATGCGGCGCTCAACGGGATTTTGAGCAGTGAGGAGAAGGACTACGGGGAGGTCACGCTGTCCTACAAGGAGGGCTCGACCATCCAGGTCTCGGGGGAGGAGGACATCGAGCTCAAGAACCTGTTCGCGGGCGACCTCGCCTCGCTGTACGCCTCCGGGACGGTGGCGTTCATCACCCAGCTCCTGCTCAACAACGAATACCGCGCGGTGCACGTCAACGGCATCAACCTGATCCTGGGATATTCGGACCAGCGGCTGATGGCGCACGTCGAGCGCGCCTGGGTCAGCAAGGACCACGTGCGCCCCGGGGAGACGGTCCAGGTCTCGGCCGTGCTCAAGCCTTTCCGCGGCCCCGAGGTGACCCGCCAGCTCGATCTCCAGATCCCGGACGAGATCCTGCCCGGCCGCCTGGTGCTGCAGGTGGGCGATGGTCTCACCCTGTCGCGCGCCGAGGACGAGGGAGAGGAGACCGATGGTTTCCGTCCGCGCGACCTGTCGCAGCTGATCTGGCTCATCAATCATCTGCGCAGCAACAATAAGGTGTACGCCGTGCTGTCGCGCGCCGACAACGGCATCCTGTTCCAGGGACAGCGCCTGCCGAACCTGCCGCCGTCGGTGGCCCAGATCATGGTGCGTCCTCAGACGCGCGGCAACTACCTCAGACTGTGGTACCGTGGCGTCGCCGAGGAGACACTCGACACCGATTTCATGCTCACCGGCTTCAAACAACTGACCATCGACGTGGAGGAATGACGTGGCGTCCCGCGCCGCCTTGCGGCTCCTCGTGCTTCTGTTCCTGGCCTGCCCCGCCTCCGCGTACGCCGTCTCGCCGGTCCTCTGGACGCTCGAGACCTTCGAGGACTTCGAGAAGGGCCGGCCCGAAGGAGCCGCGGTGTCCGCCGGCGGGGAGCTCGTGCTGGCGCCGGCCCTGCGCCCGCTGAAGATCTCGGCCCTGGAGCAATCGTCCGAGCCGTTCCTCTGGTCGCAGACGGTGGATTCGAAGGGCACGCTGTACGTCGGCGGCGGCAACGGCGGGAAGATCTACCGGGTCCCCCGGGGCGCCT